>WGLY01000020.1 GCA_016125335.1 Frankiales bacterium | reverse complement strand
GCGGGGTCGGGTCGCCTGGCTCGCAGGGATCAAGCCTGACCGCCCGGAGAGACAGGCGACCCGACCCCGCGCCCCCGGCAACGTCGGCACGTGCACTCAGACGCAGCGACCAACGCAACAGCTCGCACGACAAGGCCCAGGCGTCACGAGCGGGGTCGGGTCGCCTGGCTCGCAGGGATCAAGCCTGACCGCCCGGAGAGACAGGCGACCCGACCCCGCGCCCTCGCGAACGTCGGCCCGGCTCGCAGGGATCACGCCTGACCGCCCGGAGAGACGGGCGACCCGACCCCGCACCTGAGCGAGCGCCGGGAGAGGCGGAAGGTCAGTACCAGCCGTGGCGCAGGAAGTGCGCCCACGCGGCCGTCGGCGTGCCGTAGCGGCCGGCGATGTACATCAGACCCCACTTGATCTGCGTGATGGGGTTGGTGCGCCAGTCGGCGGCGATCTTCGCCATCTTCGATCCGGGCAGCGCCTGCGGGATGCCGTGCGCGCCCGAGTAGTTGTTGTGCGCCTTGTAGTTCCAGTGGCTCTCGTGGTCCCACAGCTTGACCAGCGCCTGGAACTGCGCCGTGGAGGTCCATCCCCGCTTGGCCATGAGCTTGCGCGCCCACCACTGGCTGTAGTCCCGGGTGCCGAAGGAGTACGGCGCCACGGTGCTCGCCTTGGCACGGGTCGGCTTCGGGACGGCGCCGGGACGGTGCTGGGCGCTGGCGCCGACGGCGGAGCTGCCGGCGGCGGCGAGCGCCCCGGCCCTGGCCGCGTCGTTGACGACCTGGGGGGACACCGAGGAGCTCGCGGCGAAGGCCTCGACCGACACCTGGGAGGGCCCGAACGCCGCGGCGGCGCTGACGGCCACCGTTCCGATGGCCACCACCGCCGCGCGACGCGGGGTGCTCATGGTCGTGCGGGACGCTCTCACCTCGAGCCCTTCAGGTCGGCAGGGGCGCGCCCGGCGCCCTGCGATCACGACCCCCGGGGCGAACGGCGTCGGGCGCTCGATCGACGGATCGACGGCCCCACCCCACCGTGCATCCCACCGAGGCCGACGTACGGCCACAGGGACGAAGGGCCCGCCCGACCCCGGACGGGGGTCGACAACGCCGACCACCCTGCCGGGCTCCTCCCACGACGAGCGACCTCGACCGCCACTGCTCATGTCGGGGTCGAGGCCTTGTCCACAGGGCTTTCCGCACGTACCCGGGCACACCGGACACGCTCTGTGACGTGGGCCACAGGACAGACGGGTGACGGAGTGTCGGTCGACGAGGCCGCTGCGCGTCATGGACGGGGCCTGTGAGGCGCCCGAGGGAGCCGCTTGCGCAGGTCGTCGGGAGGCCCGGTCCGGGCGTGCGCGCATCGTGGCACAGCACCGTCCATGATCGCCAGTTCGACACGCCGGGTCGCCGATCATGAAACCCGTTGCGCCCCAAGCGATTACGGCTTCTTCAGCTGAACAGCACCGTGACGCACTCGTGATGAGCCGCGACGCGGCGGCTCCGGGCCGTGGTCTGACGCCGCGAACAGAGAGGCCCGGAAGTCCTTGTGGGGCAGGGACTTCCGGGCCTCGTCAGAGCCGCGACGGGGTGCTCAGACGGGCAGGTCCTCGAGCATCTCGGTGACGAGAGCGGCGATCGGGCTGCGCTCGCTGCGCGTGAGCGTGATGTGGGCGAACAGCGGGTGCCCCTTGAGCTTCTCGGTGACCGCGACGACGCCGTCGTGGCGGCCCACGCGGAGGTTGTCGCGCTGGGCGATGTCGTGGGTGAGGACCACGCGCGAGTCGCGCCCGATGCGCGAGAGCACGGTGAGCAGCACGTTGCGCTCGAGCGACTGGGCCTCGTCGACGATGACGAACGCGTCGTGCAGGGAGCGTCCGCGGATGTGGGTGAGCGGCAGCACCTCGAGCATGCCGCGGTCGACGATCTCCTCGACGACCTCTTGCGTCGTCAGTGCGCCCAGCGTGTCGAAGACGGCCTGGCCCCAGGGAGACATCTTCTCGCCCTCGTTGCCCGGCAGGTAGCCGAGCTCCTGGCCGCCCACGGCGTACAACGGGCGGAACACGATGACCTTGCGGTGCTGGCGGCGCTCGAGCACCGCTTCGAGTCCGGCGCAGAGGGCGAGCGCGGACTTGCCCGTGCCGGCGCGACCGCCGAGCGACACGATGCCGACGTCGGGGTCGAGCAGGAGGTCGAGCGCCACGCGCTGCTCGGCGCTGCGGCCGTGCAGCCCGAACGCCTCACGGTCGCCCCTCACGAGACGGATCTGCTTGTCCGCGGTCACCCGAGCCAGCGCGCTGCCGCGCTCGGACACGAGCACCAGGCCCGTGTGGCACGGCAGCTCGCGCGCCGCGTCGAGGTCGATGCGGTCCTCCTCGTAGAGCCGGTCGACGTCGGAGCCCGCGACGTCGAGCTCGGCCATGCCGGTCCAGCCGCTCTCGACCGCGAGCTCCGCGCGGTACTCCTCCGCCGTCAGCCCGACCGAGGACGCCTTGACCCGCATCGGGAGGTCCTTGCTCACCAGGACCACGTCGTGGCCGTCGGCGGCGAGGTTGCGGGCGACGGCGAGGATGCGCGTGTCGTTGTCGCCGAGCTGGAAGCCGCTGGGCAGCACCGAGGTGTCCGTGTGGTTGAGCTCGACCCTCAGCGTGCCGCCGAGGTCGCCCACCGGGATGGGGTGGTCGAGCCGGCCGTGCTCGACGCGCAGGTCGTCGAGCAGCCGCAGCGCCTGGCGCGCGAAGTACCCCAGCTCGGGATGCGCCCGTTTGGCCTCGAGCTCGACGACGACGACGACCGGGACCACGACCTCGTGCTCGGCGAAGCGCAGCAGGGCGTGGGGGTCGGACAGCAGCACCGACGTGTCGAGCACGTACGTGCGGACCTCGGTGCCGGCTGCGGCGGACGTCGTACGGCGACGAGCGTTGGGCACAAGGGCCTCCCCTGGTGCGGGCCGGCCGGGCACCGGCCCGAATGCCAGCACGCTAGGCCCAGGCCCGAGCCCGCCCGGGGCGCCACGCCGTCCGCTGGGTGAACAGTCGGGAACGCCCGCGGGCACAGCACCTTCCGGGGCGGGACCGCGAGTCCCGACGTGCGGGACGACGTCGCGGCGCTCAGGCGCCGAAGCGGCGGCCGCGCGCGGCGTAGGACCGCAGCGCGCGCAGGAAGTCCACCTTGCGGAAGTCGGGCCAGTAGGCCTCGCAGAAGTAGAACTCCGAGTGCGCCGACTGCCACAGCAGGAACCCGGACAGCCGCTGCTCGCCCGAGGTCCTGATCACCAGGTCGGGGTCGGGCTGGCCCGCGGTGTAGAGGTGCTCGGCGATGTGCTCGACGTCGAGCACCGTCGCGAGGTCGTCGAGCGTGGTGCCCTTGCTGGCGGCGTCGGCGAGCAGGGCGCGCACGGCGTCCACGACCTCGCGGCGCCCGCCGTAGCCCACCGCGACGTTCACCAGGAGCCCGGTGCGCGCCGCGGTGTCGGACTCGGCCTTCTTCAGCACGGCCGCGGTCTGCGCCGGCAGGAGGTCCGTGGCGCCCACCGGGTGGACCCGCCACTCGCCCTGCGCGGCCAGGGTCTCGACGGTCTCCTCGATGATGCGCAGCAGCGGCTCGAGCTCCTCCGTGGGACGCGCGAGGTTGTCCGTCGACAGCAGCCACAGCGTGACGACCTCGACGCCGGCCTCGTCGCACCACCCGAGGAACTCCTCGATGCGGCGGGCGCCGGCCTGGTGCCCGTGCGCCGTGGTGGACCGCTGCGTGGCCGCCCACCGCCGGTTGCCGTCGAGGATCACGCCCACGTGACGAGGCACGCGGGCCGGGTCGAGCGAGGCCGCGATGCGGCGCTCGTAGACGCCGTAGACGAGGTCGGTCAGACCCACGGAACCTCCCTCGTCCCGACGCCGGCCGGACCGGCCGTCGCCCTGGCGCGAGGGTACCTTCCACCCCCGCGGGCACCGCGTCGACCGGACCTCTCAGCGACCATCCGCGCTCCCGCGCCACGCCGGCTGGACAAACCTACGGTTGCGTAAGTTACTCTCGCGTACATGACCGAGCGCAGCATCGAGGAGCCGGACCTGGCCGCCGTGGCCGCCTCCGAGCCGACGGCGCCCAAGCCGCGGCTGCGCGGGTGGCTGCACGCCGGCATGGCTCCGGTGGCCCTCGTCGCGTCGATCGTGCTGGTGGTGCTCGCACCGGCGGGCTACCGGTGGGCCGCCGCGGTCTACGGCGCCTCGGCGGTGCTGCTGTTCTCCGTCAGCGCGACGTACCACCGCATCCACTGGGGGCCACGGGTGTCGCGAGCCCTCAAGCGGCTCGACCACTCGAACATCTTCCTCATCATCGCCGGCAGCTACACGCCGTTCGCCGTGGCGCTGCTCCCGCCCGACCAGGCCCGCACGCTGCTGCTCGTCGTGTGGGGCGGAGCGCTGGCCGGTGTGGCGTTCCGGGTCCTGTGGGTCGGTGCGCCGCGCTGGCTCTACACCCCGCTCTACATCGCCCTGGGCTGGGTGGCGGTGTTCTACCTGCCTGCCTTCTGGGAGGCGGCCGGACCGGCTGTGGTGGTGCTGCTCGCCGCCGGCGGGCTGTGCTACTCGATGGGTGGCGTCGTCTACGCGCTCAAGCGCCCGGACCCGAGCCCGGACTGGTTCGGCTTCCACGAGATCTTCCACGCGTTCACGGTCGCGGGGTTCGTGCTCCAGTACGTCGCCGTGAGCATCGTGCTCTACACCGCCTGAACCGCCGGAGGGGCCGCCCGCGTCGACGTCGACGGGACGGCCCCTCCGGGCGCGTGCGGCAGGTTCGCGCCGCTCAGGCGGACGGGCCCTGCGACCGCACCCGCTCCACCTCCGACATGGCCTCGCGCAGCGCGCCGAGCCACTCGTCGGTGTTGCGGCCGACGAGCTTCACGCACCACGCCAGCGCCTCGGACCTCGACCGCGCCACACCGGCGTCGACGAGGGTGTCGAGGACGCCGCGCTCGGGCTGGCGCAGCCTCGTCATCACCGGCACGGACAGCGTGGTGAACAGCACGCGGTCCTCGCCGACGCTCACCCCCCAGGCCACCTTGCGGCCCGTGCGGTGCTCGAGCTCGCGCGCGATCTCGATGCGGTGCTCGCGGGTGTCCTCGCGGAAGCCGGTGACCCGGCCCCGGATGGCCGCCGCGCGCTCGGCGTCGGACGCCGAGTCCGCCAGGTCGGGCACGCGCAGCGCCCCGACGACGGTGATCTCCTCGCGGTCCACGGTCACCTCGGGGGTGCCGTCGAACCACTCCTGCGGGAGCCGGCCGGTCAGCCAGCCCCGGATCTCCTCTGCTGTGCTCATGGCGAGAGGATTACATGATTACGGTCTTGCAGCCAGGTGCTCCGCTCACGGCGTAGCCGGGCTCGGTGCCAAGGCGGCGGTCAGGGCCTGCGCCCCGGTCACCGGCCGGTCGCACACGAAGTGGCGGCACACGTAGGCGGCCGCCGCGCCGTCGACCTCGGTGCGACCCTCCAGCAGAGGGTGAGGGTCTCCGGGCTCGCCCACCACGATCACCGCGCCGGGTGCCGGGCTGCGCCAGGCGGCCGCCCGCAGGGCGTCGCGGCCCGGCCCCGCCCGCCCCACGACGGCCACCTCGCGCGGGCCGTCGAGCCAGGCCTCGGCGACCGCCATCCCCCAGCCGGCGAAGCGCGGGTGGGTGCCGGCGAGCGCGACCAGGGGGGCCAGCGACTCCTCGGCCGCGCTGCGGTGACGCTCGGAGCCGGTGAGCGCGGCGAAGGTGAGCAGCGCCCCGGTCGCCGAGGACCAGCCGGACGGCGTCGCGTTGTCGGTCGGGTCCTGGGGCCGCACGACGAGCGACTCGGCGCCCTCCCCGGTGTCGAAGAAGCCGCCCGAGGCGTGGTCGCGGAACCGGTGCAGCACCTCGTCGAGCAGCAGCCCCGCCCGCTCGAGCCAGGCCGGCGACGAGGTCACCTGGTGCAGGGCGAGGAAGCCCTCCGCCATGCCGGCGAGGTCGTCGAGGACGGCGTCGTGCCCGCCCGCGCGGCCCGCGCGAGAGACGCGCAGGAACCGACCTGCGGGTGTGCGGTGCAGGGTCCACAGCAGCTCGGCCGCCTCCTGCGCGGCGCGCACCCAGCGCGGCTCCCCCGCCAGCTCGCCGGCCTCGGCGAGGGCGGCGACCGCCCAGCCGTTCCACGCCGCGACCACCTTGTCGTCGCGCGCGGGCTGCGGCCGCGCGGCGCGCTCCTCGAGCAGCCGGCCGCGCACGCCCTCCCACCATGCCGGATCGACGGGATCGCGGCGCAGCTGGAGGACGGAGGTGCCGTGCTCGAAGGTGCCGCTCGCGGTGACGCCGAGCAGGTCCGCGGCGCGGGCGCCGTCCTGCGCGCCGAGCACGTCGTCGAGCTGCTGCGGCGTCCAGACGTACGTCGTGCCCTCCGCGCCGTCGGCGTCGGCGTCGAGCGCGGAGGCGAAGCCGCCCTCCGCGGTGCGCAGGTCGCGCAGCAGGAACTCGGCCACCTCGCGCACGACGCGCTGGGCGGTGGTGTCGCCGGTGGCCCGCCACAGGTGCGCGTACACCCGCAGCAGGAGCGCGTTGTCGTAGAGCATCTTCTCGAAGTGCGGCACGACCCAGCCGGCGTCGACCGAGTACCTCGCGAAGCCGCCGGCGAGCTGGTCGTACATCCCGCCGCGCGCCATCGCGTCGCACGTGCCCTGCACCATCGCCAGCGCCCGCGGGTCGCCTGTGCGGGCGTGGTGGCGCAGCAGCGCCTCGAGCACCATCGACGGCGGGAACTTGGGGGCGCCGCCGAACCCGCCGCGGACGGCGTCGTACTGCCCGGCGAGGACGTCGACGCCGGAGTCGAGCGCCTCGGCCACCGGGTCCGGCGCGACCGCCGAGCCCTCGGGCACGGCCGCCTGGTCGCGCAGCGCCGCGGCGATGCGCGAGCCGGCCTCGAGGACGCGGGCACGGTCCTCGCGCCAGGTGCGCGAGATCGCCTCCAGCAGCTGGGCGAACGAGGGCAGGCCGTGACGGGGCTGCGGCGGGTAGTAGGTGCCCGCGTAGAACGGGCTGCCGTCGTGGGCGAGGAACGCCGTCATCGGCCAGCCGCCCTGCCCGGTCAGCGCCTGCGTCGCGCTCATGTAGACCGCGTCGACGTCGGGCCGCTCCTCGCGGTCGACCTTGACGGCGACGAAGTGGGCGTTGAGGTAGGCCGCCACCTGGGCGTCCTCGAAGGACTCGTGCGCCATCACGTGGCACCAGTGGCAGGCGGCGTACCCGACCGACAGCAGGATCGGCACGTCCCGTCGACGCGCCTCCTCGAACGCCTCCGGGCCCCACTCCTGCCAGTCGACGGGATTGTCCTTGTGCTGGAGGAGGTACGGGCTCGAGGCCCCGGCCAACCGGTTCGCCACGCCAGCCTCGCTCTCGCTCGCGGTTCGTCCTGCCAGCCTCGCACAGCCGTCGTGGGGCGCATCCCGGGCGCGCGGTGCGCGCGGCGACGGGGGACGACGTCAGGCGTCGGGGCCGTCGGCGGCGAGGATCTGCTCGCGCAGGATGTCGCCGTGGCCCGCGTGGCGCGCGAGCTCCTCGATCATGTGCGCGTACACCCAGCGGACCGTGAGCGGGCCGCGCCGGTTGTGCAGCGCCAGGTCGTCCAGCCCGTACTCCTCAGCCACACGGTCGGACTCCGCGCGCGCCGCCGCCAGCTCGTCGAGCAGCGACGCCACCGTGTCGGAGTCCTCGAGCACCCAGCTGTCGTCGGCGTCCTCGGGCAGGCCGAGCTCGGCGCGGGTGCGGCCGGCCAGCGACACCTGGAACCAGGCCTTCTCGACGAAGACGCAGTGCTTCACGATCGCGGCGAGCGTGGTGCGCGACGGCACGAGCCGGCGACGCGCCTGCTCCTCGGTCATCCCGTCGAGCAGCGCGGCCACCTCGTCCCGGTTGTCGTCGAGGAACGCCTGGAGCTGCCGGCGCTCGTCGCCGACGAGGGTGGACTCGGTGCGCGAGGTCTCCATGCGCCGAGTGTCCCCTGTCAGCGGCGGGTGCGGGCGGCCGGTGCCGTCGTCCGGCCGCGGCGGGCCCGCGGCGGCGCGCCGGCGTCCTGGAGGTCGCCGTAGAGGAAGTGGCGCACCACCGGGGTGATCGCGGTGACGACGTCCTGCGTGGCGAGCCCGGCGAGCGGCTCGACGCCGACGATGCGCCGGGCCATGAGCAGCCCCACCACCTGGGAGCCGACCAGCGACACGCGGCGCTCGGCGTCCTCGCCCTCGAGCAGGGCCGCCACCGGGGCGAGCATGCGGCTCACGATCAGCCCGCGCGCCAGGACCGCGGCGTCCTCGTCGGACGCCGCGGACCGCACGATCCCGGCCATCACACGTCCGGTCTCGTCGGAGTCGACCAGCCCGACGAGGAAGGCGGCGATCGCGGCGGCCGGGTCCGCGGCGTCGCGCAGGATCGGCCCGATGCTGGTGGCCGGGTCCACCGGCGGCTCGACCACCTCGAGGAAGAGCCGCTGCTTGGTGCCGAAGTAGTGGGTCACCAGGCGGGAGTCGACGCCGGCGCGCTCGGCGATGCCGCGCACGGTGGTGCGGTCGTAGCCGCCCTCGGCGAAGGCGCTGCGCGCGGCGTCGAGGATCGCCGCGCGCGTACCCGGGCTCCCGGGCCGTCGCCCCGGACGCGAACGGCCGGTCATCGCCACCTCCTGACCCGTCACCCTAGGCGTCCCGCAGGGCGTGTCGCGGCGAGGGTTGACGGCGCTCTCACGCAGCCCTACCTTAATTCCACATCCGTGGAATTAGGAGCCTGCCATGCCCGACCAGCTCATCACCGACCCGCGCCGGCGACGGCTCGTCCTCGTGGTGGTCGCACTCGCGCTCATGATGGTGGTCTCGGCCGTGAGCGGGCTCAACGTCGCGCTCCCCGACCTCGCCGTGGCCACCGGCGCCACGCAGACCCAGCTCCAGTGGATCGTGGACGCCTACACCGTGGTGTTCGCGGGGCTGCTGCTGTTCGCCGGCGCGGTGGGCGACCGGTACGGCCGGCGCGGCACCCTGGTGGCCGGGCTCGTCGTGTTCGGCGCCGCGGCCGCGGTCGCGCTCGTCACCACGGACCCGCAGACGATCATCGCCGTGCGCGCCGTCATGGGCGTGGGCGCGGCGCTCACCATGCCGACGACGCTGTCGATCATCACGACGAGCTTCCCCGAGGAGGAGCGCGGCCGCGCCGTCGGGCTGTGGGTCGGCGTCGCCGGCGGCGGCGCCGTGCTCGGGCTGTTCGCGTCCGGCCTGCTGCTGCAGTGGTTCTCGTGGAGCTCGTTCTTCGCGCTCAACGTGACGCTGGCGGTGCTCGCGCTCGCCGGCACGCTCGCCTTCGTCCCGGGCTCGCGCGACGACCACCCGCCGGCGCTCGACGCCCTCAGCGCGCTGCTGTCGCTCATCGGCGTCTCCGGCCTGGTCTTCGGCATCATCGAGGGACCCACCCAGGGCTGGGGCGACCCGATGGTCGTCGGGGCGCTCGTCGTCGGCGTCGTCGCGCTGGCGCTGTTCGTGCTGCGCGAGCTGCGCAAGGACTCCCCCATGCTCGACCCGCGCCTGTTCACGCTCCGGGGGTTCGGCACCGGGTCGGCATCGCTGACCGTTCAGTTCTTCGCCGCGTTCGGGTTCTTCTTCATCACGCTGCAGTACCTGCAGTTCGTGGTGGGCCTGTCGCCGCTGATGTCCGCGGTGTGCCTGCTGCCCCTCCCGTTCGTGCTCATCCCGCTGGCCCGCCAGGCGCCGCGCCTCGCCGACCGCTTCGGCTTCCGCCGCATCGCGTCGCTGGGCCTGGTGAGCATGGCGATCGGCTTCCTGGTGATCTCCCGGATCCAGGTCGACCTCGCGTACTGGCTGTTCGCGATCGGGCTGGTCTTCTTCGCTATCGGCATGGCCCTGGCTGCCACGCCCGCCACCACGGCCATCGTCCGGTCGCTGCCCGCGGCGAAGCAGGGCGTGGCCTCGGCCGTCAACGACACCTCGCGGGAGTTCGGCAGCGCCATCGGGATCGCCGTGCTGGGCAGCGTGCTCAACTCCGCCTACCGCAGCGGCATGACCGACGCCGTGGCCGGGCTGCCCGACCGCCTCGCGCAGGCAGCCCTCGACTCCGTGGCGTTCGTCTCCTACGCGCCCCTCGACCAGCTCGGCCCGCGCGGCGCCGCCCTCGCCGCCGCGGCGAAGCAGTCGTTCGTCGACGGCGTCTCCGCGGCGGTGGTCGTCGGCTCGGTCGTGCTGCTCGTGGCCGCCGCGTTCGTGGCGTGGCGCGGCACCGACGGGAGCAACGACGCCGGCGACGGAGCGGACGCCGCGGAGGCGGCGGCACCGGGACGGCACACGACGGGGTGAGCCCCGCGGTGCCGTCGTCCGATCAGTGCGAGGCGCTGGGCACGCTGCCGCGCTGCCGACGCTCGGCGACCACCCGGGCCAGCAGCACGGCCACGCCCACCACGGCGATCGCGCCGCAGATCGCGGTGGGCACGCCGAGCAGCTTCAGCGCGGTGGCCGCGAGCACCACCATGAGCAGGTGGCGCAGCGCCAGACCGTCGTAGCGCGACGACAGCCGCGCGCCGAAGAACACGCCCGGCACCTGGCCCACGAGCAGCGCCAGCGTGATGCGCCAGTCGACGACGCCGAGGCTCGCGTGCGCGATCGCGCCCGCCACGAGCATCGGCACCGCCTGGAGCAGGTCGGTGCCGACGAGCACGGACGGTCGCAGCAGGGGGTACATGAGCAGCAGCGACGTCACGATGAGCGAGCCCGAGCCCACCGACGTGATGCCCACGAGCACGCCGACCACGAGGCCGAGCAGCGTGGTGAGCACCCGCTTCACCGGGGCGTGCGGGCCGGTGAGCACCTCGTCCGGCACGTCCATGGCGGCGCTGCGACGGCGCAGGAAGGTGCGCGCCACCATGGCGACCAGCGCCGCGATGAGCACCCACCCGATGATGGTCTTGAGCGTGTCGGCCGACGACGCCTCGGAGAACGCGCGCGAGAACACCAGCGTGCCGAGCAGCACGCCCGGCACCGAGCCCACCGACAGCCACAGCGCCAGGCCCCAGTGCGGGGTGCCCCGACGGATGTGCACGAGCGAGCCGACCGGCTTCACCACGGCGCTGGCGACCACGTCGCTCGAGACCGCGGCGGCGGCCGGCACCCCGAACCCCAGGACCAGCAACGGGGTCACGAGGACGGCGCCGCCCATCCCGGTGAGGCCGACCATCATCCCGGCGACGAGACCACCGAGCGCCAGGAGGACGTCGTACCACTCGATCATGAGTCGCCGGACGCGAGCACCGCCGCGACGACCGCCTCCACGCTGCGCTCGACGTCACCGGTGCCGCTCACCACGAGCTCGGGGTCGAGCGGGGGCTCGTAGTCCTGGCCGACACCGGACAGGTTGGGCAGCTCGCCGCCTGCGGCCTTGGCGTACAAGCCCTTCACGTCGCGCTCGCGGCAGACGTCGAGCGGCGTGTCGACGAACACCTCGACGAAGTCGCCGGCGTCGAACAGGTCGCGCGCGTTGCGCCGGTCGGAGCGGAACGGCGAGACCAGGGCCACGAGCACCACGACGCCGCTGCTCATCATGAGCTTGGCCACCTCGGCCACGCGACGGACGTTCTCGGCCCGGTCCTCCGGGGTGAACCCGAGGTCCTTGTTGAGCCCGGAGCGCACGTTGTCGCCGTCGAGGACGAAGGTGCGCACGCCCTGCGCGTGCAGGGCGCGCTCGGCGGCGTCGGCGATCGTCGACTTGCCCGAGCCCGACAGACCGGTGAGCCACACGACCTTGGCGTGGTGGCCGTTGAGCCGCTCGCGGGCGGAGCGGTCGACCTCGTAGGCGTGAGCCGTGACGTTGGACGACCGGCGCAGGGCGAAGCGCACCATGCCGCCGGCCACCGTGTCGGCTGAGAGCCGGTCGACGAGCACGAAACCGCCGGTGTGCCGGCTGAGCTGGTAGGGGTCGAGCGGGACCGGCCGGTCGGTGGCCATCTCGATGCGGCCGACCTCGTTGAGGGTCAGCACGCGCGCCGCGCCCTGACGGCCGTTCTCGACGTCGAGCTTGTGCCGCACCGCGGTGACCGTGACGGGGACGGTGATCGGCCCGCACACGAGCAGGTAGGAGCGGCCGTGCGCGAGCGGCTGCTCGCCCATCCACACGATGTCGGCGGAGAACCGGTCGGCCGGGACCGAGACGCCGGCGTGGCCCACGAGCACGTCGCCCCGGGCGACGTCGATCTCGGGCTCGAGCTCGAAGCACACCGCCTCGCCCGCCGTGACCGTCTCGCGGTCGCCGCCGAGCCAGGCGATGCGGGTGACCGTGGCGGTCTCGCCGCGGGTCGACACGACCAGCTTGTCGCCGACCGAGACGCTCCCGCTCGCCAGCGTGCCTGCGACGCCGCGGAACCCGGGGGCGCGCACGATGGTCTGCACCGGCAGGCGCACCTCGTCGTCGCCGACCTGGTCGGCGTCCGCGGCCTCGATCGACTCGAGCACCGTGGGGCCGCCGTACCACGTCATCGTGACGGAGCGGTCGATGACGTTGTCGCCGCCGAGCGCGCTCACCGGGACCACCTGCACCCGCGGGATCTCCAGGCGGGCGGCCGCGCCGGCGATGTCGCCGGCGATGCGGTCGTACACCTCGCGGTCGTAGCCGACGAGGTCGAGCTTGTTGACCGCGATCACGACGTGGCGCACGCCCATGAGCGCGCAGATCGTCAGGTGGCGGAAGGTCTGCCGGCGCACGCCGCGCTCGGCGTCCACGACGAGGACGGCGACGTCGGCGGTGGAGGCCGCGACCGCCATGTTGCGGGTGTACTGCTCGTGGCCCGGCGCGTCGGCGATCACCGCGCGGCGCCCCGACGGCAGCAGCAGGTGCCGGTAGGCGACGTCGATCGTGATCCCCTGCTCGCGCTCGGCCTCGAGGCCGTCGGTGAGCAGCGAGAAGTCGATCTCGCCGGCGGGGATCGTGGAGCCCGCGCGGCGCACCGTGCGCGCGGTGTGCAGCTGGTCCTCGGGGACGGAGCCGGTCTCGGCGAGCAGCCGGCCGATCAGCGTGGACTTGCCGTCGTCGACGCTGCCGCAGGCGACGACCCGGATGAGCGGTGCGAGTGCCATCAGAAGTAGCCCTCGACCTTCTTGGCCTCCATCGAGGCACCTCCGTCACCGTCGATGAGCCGGCCCGCGCGCTCGGACTCGTTGCTCGCCTCCATCTCGGCGATGACGGCGTCCAGCGTGTCGGCGTCGCTCTCGACCGCGGCGCTGAGCGGGTAGCAGCCCAGGGAGCGGAACCGCACCATGCGCATCTGGGGCTGCTCGCCCGGCTCGAGCGGCATGCGGTCGTCGTCGACGACGATGAGCGAGCCGTTGCGCACGACAGTGGGCCGCTCGGCGGCGAAGTACAGCGGGACGACGGGGAGCCCCTCGCGGCGCACGTAGCGCCACACGTCGAGCTCGGTCCAGTTCGACAGCGGGAACGTGCGCATCGTCTGGCCCTCGGCCAGCGTCGTGTTGACGGTGCGCCACAGCTCCGGCCGCTGCCGGCGCGGCTCCCAGCGGTGCCCGGGCATGCGGAGGCTGAAGATGCGCTCCTTGGCGCGGCTGCGCTCCTCGTCGCGGCGCGAGCCGCCGATCGCGGCGTCGAACCCGTGCTCGTCGAGGCCCGCGCGCAGCGTGACGGTCTTCATCAGCCGCGTGTACTCCTGCGCCCCGTGGGTGAACGGCGTCACACCCTCGGCGACCGCTTCGTGGTTGGTGGCCACGATGAGGTCGAGGTCGTACTCCTTGGCCATGCGGTCGCGGAAGATGATCATGTCCCGGAACTTCCACGTGGTGTCGACGTGCATCACGGGGAACGGGATCGGCCCTGGGTGGAACGCCTTGCGGGCCAGGTGCAGGAGCACCCCGGAGTCCTTGCCGATGCTGTAGAGCATCACGGGCTTGCGGAACGCCGCCGCCGTCTCGCGGAGAGCCCAGATCGCCTCGGCCTCGAGGGCGTCCAGGAGGTCAAGCACGCACCCACCCCTGACTCGTACGGGACATACAGGACATCGCCGGATCGCAGCAGCCGACGGGTCGCGGCGCGCGCAGCACAGGTTACCGGACCTCCGTGCCCTCGCCGGAACGCGCAACAGGGGGCGCGGCCGCTGGTACGGTCGACATTCCCCGAACGACGAGAGGCCTTTTCCACGTGACGCAGCGACTGGTCCTCCACGTGGGCCCCCTGAAGACCGGGACCACCTACCTGCAGGCCGGCTTCCAGCAGCGGCGGGACACCCTCGCCGAGCACGGCTGGCTCTACCCCGGCTCCGTCCTCAACCAGGAGAAGGCCTTCTTCGGCCTCATCGGCGGCGCGGTCCCCTGGGTCTCCCCCGAGCTCCAGGCCGAGAAGGCCGCGCAGGGCGAAGCGCTGATCTCGCAGGTCAACGCATGGGACGGCCCTGTTCTGGTGTCCGCCGAGGCGCTCTGCTCGGTCGTCGACGAGGACGTGAAGCGCGTCACGGACTTCTTCCCGGACCGCCCGGTGCGGGTGGTGGTCACCGGCCGCGACCTCGGCCGCCTGCTGCCCAGCCACATCACGCAGGTCTACAAGACCGGCAACGCCGAGGGCCTCACCCCGTTCCTCCAGCGCGTCACCGACCAGCGCCCCGGACGCGAGGGCGAGTTCTGGCGGATGCACGACCTGCCCGCGCTGGTGGCCCGCTGGCAGGCGCTCGACGTCGTCGACGAGGTGGTCCTCGTCACGCTGCCGAGGTCCGGCGGCTCCCCCGACGCGCTCTGGGCCCGGTTCGTCGAGGCCGCGGGCTGGACCGAGCCCGACCTCGTGGCCGCCCCCGAGGTGCCGCCGTCGGAGGCCAACCTGGCCCTGACCGGCCCGGAGACCCGCCTCGTCCGCACCCTCAACCTCGAGATGCGCCGGCAGGGCAAGGACTCCCGCTACGCCCGCCGCCTCATCAGCACGATCCTGCACGAGGGCCTGGCGAAGCGGGACCCGTCCGAGCGCGGCGAGCGCGTGCTGGTGCCCGCGTCCTGGCGCGAGACCCTCGAGGGCTGGGCCGAGGAGGACATCGCCGCGCTGCGCGGGATGGACCTGCGCGTCGTGGGGGACCTCGACGACCTACGGCCCCAGTCGATCGCGAAGGAGGACGTCGACGCCTCGGCGGTGACCCCGCAGGAGCAGGACAGCCTCCAGGCGGCGGCGGTCGCCCTGATAGCCGCGCACGACGACGCGCTCAATGCCTACAGCCGCCCCGTGCGCAACGTGATCGTGAAGCAGTCGGCCAGCAGCCTGACCACCCGCGTCAAGAGGCTGGTGCGCCGGCGCTGAGCCTCACTCCTCCGGCGCCACCACCGGAGCGGCCCGGGCGCGCTGCGCCCAGACGACGCAGGCGATGACGACCGCGGCTGCCCCGATCGTCGCGAGCGTCACCGTCTCCCCCAGCAGCAGCGCCGACCACACCAGCGTGAGCAGCGCCTGCAGCTGCTGCACCTGGCCGCCGTAGGCGACGCCGGCCATCGCGAGGCCGCGGTACCAGGCGAAGAACGCCAGGTAGATCGACGAGAGCCCCAGCCCCAGCATGGCCAGCCACTGCGACGCGCCCGGGTCGTACTGCGCGTGGGTGCCCGCCCAGATCAGCAGCGAGGCCGGCAGCGTCACGGGCAGCGCGAGCACCACCACCCAGGAGATCACCTGCCATCCCGGCATCACGCGGGTGACCTGCGCGCCCAGCACGTAGCACGACGACGAGAACAGCACCGCCCCCACGATCAGCAGGTCGGCCACCAGGTCGCCGCCCTCGGCGCCGCCCCGCGTGAGGGCGAAGGCGACGAGCGCGGCCGTGCCCGCACCGGCCGCGACCCAGAACTGGCGCGGCACCCGCTCGCCCGCGCGCAGCACGGCGATGAGGGCGGTGGTCAGCGGCATGAACGCGGCGATGACCGCGGCGTGGGCCGACGTCGTCCGCTGCAGCGCCAGCGCCAGCAGGATGGGCCAGCCGAAGACCGCCCCCACCATCGTGAACAGCAGCGGCCGCAGCAGGTGCCGGGGCGGGAACGGCACCCGCCGCACCAGCAGCACCACCGAGGCGACCAGACCGGCGATGAGCGCGCGGCCGGTCGCGGTGAGGAACGGGTCGAAGCCCTCGAGGGCCACCTTCGTCAGCGGCAGCGAGAAGGAGAAGAGGACGACGCCGAGCAGCGCCCAGAGGAGCCCCTGGCGCACGGTGCGCCGGTCGGTGCCCTCCCCCACTGCGGTGGTCGCCATCCCGGCACGCTACCGCCCGCAGCGCCCGCAGCAGACTCGCCAGGGTCGCGCGGAGGCGGTCCTACGCGCCGGTGCCCGACCCCTCGCCCGCCGGCGCCGCCGCACCCCGCGGTGCGGGCTCGCCGAGCTCGTCACGGACCCAGCGGGTCACCCGGTGCTCGGCGTAGAACGAGAGGAACGGGATCATCCCGCTCGCGGTCATGAGCAGGAGCCGCCCGAGCGACCAGCGCATCCGGAACCCGAGGTCGAGGCCGAGCAGCACGTAGATCATGAACAGCCACCCGTGCGCGATGGCGATCACCGAGTCGCTCTCGATCGTGTGGGTGACGTACTTGAGAAGGATGGCGACGCAGAACAGCAGCAGCGTGACGCCGACGACGAACGCCATCACGCGGTAGCGCAGCAGCGCGCCCCGGACGGACTCGGCAGTGCGGACAGCCACGTCGTCCGACCTCTCCTTCGCTACGGCAGGACCGGCGTCCCGCACCTCGTTGCCCGCTCAGTACACCTCACGCACCGGGGGCGCGCCCTGCGGGGGTCGGCGTCGGCCGGTGCCGCGCAGGTCGTCGCGGAACATCCGCCACCAGAAGAACATCACGAAGCCCGCGAAGAGCACCCACTGCACCGCGTAGGACAGGTTCTGCAGCCTCAGCGGCGACGGCGCCGAGCTGCCCACCGGCGGCACGACCGGGTCCGCCGCCACCGCCGCCGCGGGCTCCTGCGACTCCAGCGCGATCCACCCACCGGTGACCGGGTAGGGCAGGGCGAGCGCGGCCGACGTCAGGCGCGGCACCTGGCCTGGCGGCAGCGCCGACGGCGTGCCGGGATCGCCCTCGTAGGGCTGCGCCACCCCCACGACGTCCACCGTCCCCGCCGTGACGTCGCGCACCGCGGGGTCCTGCGGGCTGCTCACCGTGGCCCGCGCCACCGGCACGGCGCGGCCGTCGTCGGGCACGAGCGGGGTCACCACCCAGTACGACGTGGGGCTGTGCTGCACCAGCGTCTGGTGGGCGGCGTCGTAGCGACCGCTCACCTGCACCCGCGTGCCGTAGTCCGACGTCGCCAGCCCCGCCTCCCCGAGCACCGTGGACGACGGCACGGGCGCGGCGACGTCCTGGCGCTGAGCGCGCTGCCACTGCCACGCAGACAGGGCGCCGAACCCGACGATCAGCACGACGACCAGCACCGTGAGCCCCACCCACTTGCGGGTGAGCAGCAGCGCGAGCACCGCCCCACGGTATCCGCCGTCGCCCGACGTCCGGGCCCCGGCGGCGGCCGGCAACCCGCCCGACGCGGGCCGCCGCGTCAGGCATCCTGGGGGCATGCCGGGCGACCTGAGGATCCGCGGCTCCGTCGTCGTCCCCGAGGCGGAGCTCTCCTGGCGATTCTCGCGTTCGTCGGGTCCCGGCGGCCAGGGCGTGAACACCACCGATTCGCGCGTGGAGCTCAGCCTCGACGTCTCCCGCACCACCGCGCTCTCGCCCGCCCTGCGCGAGCGCGCGATCGCGCGCCTCGAGGACCGCCTCGTGGACGGCGTCCTCACCGTGTCGGCCTCCGAGCAGCGCAGCCAGTGGCAGAACCGCCAGGCCGCCGAGCAGAAGCTGGCCGACCTGCTCGCCGCCGCCATCGCCCCGCCGCCCCGGCCGCGCGTGCCCACCCGGCCCAGCGCCCGCTCCCGCCAGCGCCGCATCGACGCGAAGAAGCGCCGCGGCGAGATCAAGCGCCTGCGCCGCCCCGACCACGACTAGCAGCCCGCCGCACGAGCCACCCCACAGGCATCAGTGACGCGTCGCCCGGCCCGGACGGACCACGGCATCACGGCCGCACGAGGGGGCGGGGGGCGGGTCGCCCGGCCCGCAGGGATCAAGCCTGACCGCCCGGAGGGACGGGCGACCCGCCCCACGCCAAAGACGACCCGCACACCACAGGCAGACGAAGACGGGATGAGGTCGCCCGGCCCGAAGGGGCTCACGACATCACAGAAGCGAACCCGAGGGCGGGGGGCGGGTCGCCCGGCCCGCAGGGATCAAGCCTGACCGCCCGGAGGGACGGGCGACCCGTCCCACGCCGCACACGACCCGCCGCCCGCCCGGCGCACGAGGGTCAGACGGTGAGCTGCTCGGCGAGCTCGTCCGCGCCGACGGCCGTTTCCGACTCGCGCGGACGCAGGTAGCCCTCCACGAGCAGGAGCAGCAGCCAGGCGCCGAGCAGGCCGGCGATGGCGCCGGCGACGTAAAGGGTGAGCGGCGAGCCGCCGGCGTACTCGCCGGGGGTGGGGCCGACGGTCCAGGTCGTGTCGGCCACGGCGTCGGGCATGCCCGGACGCGACACCACGGCGGTGAGCGAGAGCGGACCCGCCGCGGGCACCGACACCGAGGTCGTCCACTGGCCGTCCTCGCCGCGCGTGAGCGGGACCAGGTCGCCGTCGCCGACCGCCGCCGACACGGCGGTGACCGGTGCCGGCGCGGGACGCCGCACGTTGTCGACCCGCACCACGAGGAACCGCGTCCCGGGGGTGTTGGGGTCGATGCTCGCGCTCACGAGCAGGTCGTCGACCTGCGTGGCGGACGGCGCGGTGTCGACCGACCACGTGCTCGGCAGCGGCTGGTAGCGGGCCGACAGCGGCGGCGCCTGCGTGGCGACGAAGACGCCGATCACCGCCACCGCCACGAGCACCACGGCCTCGGGCAGCATCGGCGTGGTGCGACCGAAGCGCAGGCGCTCGCGGGACAGGAGCGCGAGGGCGAGCACGCCCAGCACCAGCAGCGTCTTCACCACCAGCGCCTGGCCGTACGTCGAGCCGGTGAGGCCGCCGAGCGAGGGCACCATCGCGTTGCCCATGAGCAGACCGGTGATCAGTGCCACCAGGAACGTCGAGGTGCCGACGAGCGAGGTGCGGCGCAGCACCTCGCGCCGCTCCTCGCGCGCGACGCCGCGCGTGACGATCGCACCGGCGACCACGGTGCCCACCCAGGCGGCCGTGGAGACCATGTGCAGCACGGCGACCACGGTCATCAGCGGGCCCTGCGCGGCCGCGTGCCCGACGAGCCCGAGGGGCGCGACGGCGAGGACGAGCCCGAGGCAGGCGGCGGCCAGGCGCGCCCGGCCCCCGAGCCCGGGACGGGTCGCCAGCAGGGTGAGAAGGGCGGCGCCGACGACGCCGCACGAGGCCACGAGCAGGCCGTTGCCGTTGTGCCACTCCGCACCGACCGCGAGCGCCGCGACGACCGCGACCGTGCCGGCGACGCGGGCCGTGCGACGGCCGCGGCCCGCGGACAGCGGCGTCAGGACGAGCAGCCCGAACGCGATGCCCGCGGCGATGAGCAGCGTGCCCTCGAAGGCGCCGCGCAGCGTGTCCGAGAGGGCGTTGGTGCTCACGGCGTTGTCGACGCCGATGGGCGAGGCGACGTCCGTGCGGACGCCGAACAGCAGCCACGACTCGGTGGTGTGGCCGTCGAAGGTCGACGTCACCTGGAAGGAGAGCCGGTAGAGGCCGGCATCGAGGGTGCTGCCGACCGGGATGGCGAGCACCTGGTGGCCTTGCGGGTCGGCGCCCTTGACGTACGCCGCACCGAGTGTGGCGACCGGCCCGGCCGGCCCCACCAGGGACGCGACGACGGACTCGGGGTCGCCGTTCTCGGACAGCGTGAGGGTGACCTCGCGCGGGCTCGTCTCCACCCGCTGCCCGTCACCCGGGGTGCTCGACAGCACGTAGGCGTGCGCCGAGGCCGGACCGGCGGGGAGCACGGCGAGCCCGATGGCGGCGAGGACCGCCACCAGGACCGCGGTGAGTCGACGAGCAGCGCGGCTCACGTGACCGGCACCCCCGACAGCGTGGTGCCGTTGATGACCACGTCGATCTTGTCACCCACGCGGACGGCACCGTCCTTGTTGTAGTAGAGGAGGAAGTAGGTCCCCGCGGGTCGCAGGGTGTGACCGTGCCGCATGGCGGCCGTGTCCTGGAGGGTGTGGCCGTTGGACTGGCTGCGCAGCAGCGGCGTCCGGGTGACGTCGCCCTCGACGATGGAGGCCTTCTCCTGGTCGAGGATCTGGTAGGTCAGCTCGACGATGCCGCCGGCGCCCACCACATGGGCGGCGAGCACCCGGATGCCCGTGGCGGCCTCCACCGTCCGCGACACGGGGACCGGGCTCGTCGACCCGACGGCGTTCGCCGACTGGTTGGCGATCACGGAGCCCGCGAAGATCGCGCCGGTGAGAAGCGTGGCTCCGGCCCCGAGAGCCACCAGCCGCATGCGGCCGGAGTGGGAACTGGTCATGGCGTTCTCGTTTCTCGTAGGTGCGATCAGGCGATGTTGACGTTGTCGAACGACAGGTTGCCGGTGGAGCCGAGCGGCGCCAGGTTCACCGAGCCGACCGAGAAGGACGTCACCGTCTGCCCGCTGGAGCCCTGCGGCGAGTTGATGGCACCTCCCCCGTTGACGTGCGCGGTGCCGCGACGGCCGGAGCTGCTCCAGTCGACCACGACGTTGAACGACTGCGTCGTGGCGGAGCCCACCGTCACCCAGCCCTGGGAGTTGCCGCCGGGGAAGGCCAGACCGGTCGTGCCGCGGATGCCGACCCGGAACCGGGCGGCACGGTTGGCCGCCGCCCGTCCGTACTGGACGACGAGCACGGTGCCGTTCGAGCCGGTGGCCTGGAACACCGTCACCCCGCCGGGGCGGCAGGTGGCCGTGCTGCCGGGGCCGGAGCACCCAGTCACCGCGGTCAGGCTCCGCATGTCGAACGTCGCGTGGAAGGTGCTCAGCGGCTGGTTGGCGTAGTTCGGCGCCGAGAGGTCGACCGCGAAGTAGGCGGCCGGCCGCACCGGGACCAGAAGGCTGGTCTGACCCTGGATCCGTCCCGTCGCCGTGGTGGTGGCGAAGCCGACGTTGCCGCTCGCTCCCAGGTTCCAGGGCACGGACAGCTGACTGATCCGCTGGGCCGTCGTGCCGGAGGACTCGAAGAAGTTGCGGAACAACCACAGCGAGGTCGTGGCGACCGTGCTGCGCGTCTGCGCCCAGTTGCCGGCGGCGTCCTTCACCCGGAAGGTCACCGAGACGTTGCCGCCGTTGAACAGGCCGGCCGCGTACAGGTCGTAGGTGAACGACCCGCTGAACGGCCCGACGTTCGGCGAGCTCGGCACGGCGAGGGCAGTGGCGCGGCCCTGGCCGGGGTCGGCGCCCACGAACCACTCGGCGTAGACGATGCCCGAGCCGGTCGCAGTGGCGTTGTCCGCGGCGGTGAAGCCGACGGTCAGCGTGCGGTTGGCGAGGTAGCCGGTGCCCTGGACGAGGCTGTCCAGCGACAGGGTCGGCTTGGTGCGGTCGAGGTTGATCGTGGTCGACTCGGTGGCGCCGGTGCCGTCGCTGCGGTTGCCCGCGGCGTCGGTGCCGACGACGTAGAGGCTGACCAGCCCGTCCGCCTTCTTGCCCGCGAGCCAGGCGAGCGGCATGTCGGTCTGCCACTTCCCGCCGCCGAGCGGGGAGAAGTAGAGGCCGTTGGCGCTGCCCGCGGGGCCGACGGAGTCGAGGAAGCCCTCGACGCCGGTGACAGCGCTGGCGGCGTCGGTCACGGTCGCGGTGATCGTGACGTTGCCGGGCTTGTTCGGGCTGCCCACCAGGCCGTTGGTGGCGACCGGGTTGAGCGTGATGGCCGTCGTGACCGGGGCGGTCGTGTCGACGACGATGTCCTTCGAGGTCACCGCGCCCCACTGGCCGAGGTCGTCCTGGCCCTGCACGCGGACCGAGTGCGTGCCCTCGGCGAGGGTCGCGATGTCGGCCTTGGCGATGGTGCCGGTCGCGGCCGCCACCGAGCGCGGGCCGTTCGTGTCCATCGTGCCGGACACGGGAGCACCGGTCGGGTCGGTCGCCGAGCCGTCGATCCAGTACCGGGCCGCCACCGACTGGCTGCCGCCCGTGTTCCGCTCGTCGAGCGTGGCGCCGAGGTCGACGTCCTGCGTGCCGTTGACGTGGTTGCGCGAGAGGGTCACGCCGCTGACGGCGGGGCCGTCACGGTCGACGCGCACCTTGACGCTGGCGCGCGCGCCGTAGGCGCTGCCGTCGTAGGCCGTCACCCAGATGGTGTGCTCGCCGCTGGCGAGGCCGTCGAGGATCGTGCCGGGCAGCGGCCAGGTGACCGTCACCGGGTTGCCGGGGGTGAACGTCACCGGGGTGGGGAGCGCCCCGAGGTCGTCGACGTACATGTCGGCGCCCTGGACGTTCGAGCTGCCCGAGCCGGTGAAGGTGGCGGTCAGCGTGATCGGACGACCGGGGCCGCCGGGCTGGCCGGCGGCGGTGAAGCCGGACACGGTCGGGCCGTAGATGCGTGTGGCCGCGGCGCCGGTGCTGTCGAGGAAGGTGATGGCACCGCCGACGCGCGGGGCGTTGGGCGAGCCGGCGGTGAGGCGCAGGTCGTTGCGCAGCACGCCGGGCGAGTCGAAGATCGCGAAGCGCTCCTCGGTGTTCGCGAACACGGTGGCGTCGAAGGTGTCGCCGGTGTTCATGAACCGGCCGGACACCGACAGCGGGGCCGGCACGGGCCGGCCGCTGCGGGCCACCTGCGTCATGCGCGTGCCAAGGATGGTCGGGCTCTTCTCGAGCAGCGACCCGTTGACGAAGCGCAGCATGGTCGTGCGGTGCAGCGCCGTCGCGATCGGCGGGGTGTCGGGGTAGGAGTGGCCGTTGATCAGGTGCACGTTCGGCGTCCAGTTGCGCATGTTGAACGCGCCCGGGTTCGCGAGCATGTGCGTGTCGACGTCGGTGTAGACGAGGACCGCCTCGTCGTCGAACGTGCTCTCGGCGACGTCGTAGGCGTCGGCCGAGCCGGCGGCGGGCCGCACGACGAGAGCGCCCACGAGGCCCATCGCGACCTCGCGCACGCCGTCGACCGAGGTGCCCGGGTTGGCGGCGTCGGTGAGGCCTGCCTGGTACACGTAGGTGCCGGCGCGGTCGGGCGTGAAGGTGAAGGCCTGGGTGCCACCGCCCGGGGCCGCGGCCGCGGTGTAGGCGCCGTTGCCGTCGACGGCCTGGAGGCCGTGCCCGACGCCGTCGAGCTGCGGGATGGACAGCCCGACGGGCGCGGCGAGGTCGTTGACCAGGTGGATGGTCATCTTCACGCCCACCTGGCCGACGATGAGGGCCGAGCCCGCACCCGTCTCGGTGTTGTCGGCGCTGAACTTCCACAGCTGCAGCGGGTTCGCCACGCCCGCGACCGACACCGTGCCGGTGCGGGCGTGGATGGTGCACCCGCCCGACGCGTCCGAGGACGCATCGGTGCAGTCGACGCCGGCCGCTGCGCCCTGGGGCGGCAGCAGGCTGGGCTTGGGCGCCGACACCGCGGTGCCGTGGATCGCCGCGGGCGCGGTGACTGCGGCGGGGCGGGCAGCGGTGGGCTGGGCCGCGAGGGAGGAGACCACGGGGGTGGCGGCCGCCACCCCCGTGGCAGCGAGCAGGGCGATACCGACGCCGAAGGTGGCGGCGGTGCGCGCAGGGCGCCGGGTGCGGGTGTCCATGTCGATGTCCTCGCTCACTGCGCCAGGCACAGCTGGTTGGCTGCCGGGTCGATGCGGATCAGCGTCATCTGGCCGCCGAAGGACGCCCCGAAGTTCGTGGCGAACTGCAGCGCGTGGTTGTGGGCCATGTGGTAGTACTCGCCGCACACGTTCATCGAGGTCACGCCGGCGGGGAGTTCGCCCTGGAAGCCCAGGTAGGGGCTCATCGAGTACCACGTGCTCGCCGAGGTGAGGACGTCCTGGTAGGGACTGATCGGCACCGGGACGGGGTTGGTGATCGGGTTGTAGTTCTCGACGTTGGTCCAGGTGAACATGGCGTCGACCGTGCGGTTGGCGCCGATGTCCACGAGGTACTTGCCGTACGAGCTGTCGGGCTGGCCGGTCTTGTCCAGCGGCTGGCCGTCCTCTGCGATCACGCGCTCGGTGTTGCCGTGCGGGTGGAAGGCCGCGTCGGTCGGCATGACGTTGATGTAGCGCACGAGCGCGGGCAGCGTGTCACCGCCGTTGGTGGGGTTGACGCCGTTCACCAGAGGCGCGTCCGGCTGGTACTGCTCCTTCACGTGCACCATGGCGCCGTAAGGCTGGCTCGGCAGCCACGAGGCGTCGTTGGGGCTGGTCGTGTCCGGTGAGCTGCGCCCGTTGAGCAGGAAGTACTTGGCCGAGTAGTTGTTCCAGTTGAAGGCCTTGTGCTGCTCCACGGCCAGGTGCAGGTCGGGGTCGACCTGGGCCAGGATGTGGATGAACTCGCGCCCCGGCTGGAACTTGGTGCGGATGTCCGCGTACGCCTGGTCCGGGTGGCCGGCCGGCCGCACGACGATCGCGCCGTAGAGGCCCATCTCGACCTGCTTGGCCGGGTCGGTGCCGCTCTCGTACAGGTACGTGCCCGGGTCGGCCGCCGTGAAGGTGTAGGTCACCTGGCCGCCGTTGGCCGCCGCGGTGGGTGCGAGCGAGGTGAGCTGGCCGTCACCGCCGAACTGCGGCTCCGACGGGTTCCCGTTGGCCGTCACGTCGCTCTGGCCGGGGAACACCAGCGAGGTGTCCTCGTCGAGGGTGTTGGTCAGCGTGATCGACACCGTCGCGCCCTGCTGCACGCAGAAGATCGGGCCGGGCAGCTGGAAGGCGTGCGAGTCGGTCTTGAAGCCCCAGGAGAACAGCACGTTGCCGTCGGGCATGGAGATGTGCCCCGTGGCGGTGGAGATGCTGAAGCTCGGGTGCAGCGAGCTCTGGTCGCCGGGCTCGCACTCGATGCCCTCGGACTGCGCCGTGGGCACCGCCTGCGAGGCCACCGAGGTGCCGACGAGCGTGGCCGCGATCACGGCGATTCCCGCGCCGAACGCGGTGAGTCGGGTCAGGTTCATCGCCATCACATCCGGGTCGGGAGCTCGAGAGGCTGCTGGCCGAGGGTGCCCGCGGGGTGGACGACGACATGGGTGAGCATGCCGCCGTACCCGCTGGCGCCGTCGTTCTGCAGGTTCATGAAGTTGCGGTCGTAGAGCAGGTAGGTGCCGGGGGTGCTCGGCGCGGTGAAGAGCACGTCGCGCGACTCGCCCGGGCCGCAGTCCACCGAGTTGGTCACGTAGCTGTTGTCGTGGCCGTCCTTGCCCTTGAGCTGGCTGGCGTCTGCGCCCACCACGTGCATCGGGATGCCGTCCATGGTGATCGAGTGCCGCAGCGAGCCGAGGCTCGAGATGCGGAGCAGGACGACCTCCCCCACCTCGGCGTCGATCCGCGCGGTGCGCGGCTGGTACTTCAGCCGCTCGCCCGCGGAGCCCGCGGCGTAGGACACGGTGGGGGCCGGGTCGAAGGTGTCCTCGATCGTGTCGGGGAACGCCCGGCCGTTGAACAGCGCGAAGCCGGCCCGGAAGTAGGCCCAGTCGCTGATCTGGATGTGCGCGTCGCGCCAGTGGTCCTCGGGCATGTTCTCGGTGAGGAAGAGCGGGTACTCGCGGTCGTAGCGCGTGGCCTCGTCGTTGAAGACGTAGCGCAGCGCCTTGCCGTCGGCGTCGTAGCGCTGGGTCTTGCCGTCGGTCTCGTAGTTCATCAGCGGCCGCACGCAGACCAGACCGGTCATGCCCATCTGGACGTGCTCCACGTCCTCGAAGTGGCAGTGGTACATGTACGTGCCGGCGTCGTGCGGCCGGAACAGGTACGTGATCGTCTTGCCGATCGGCACCGACGCCGACATCTCGGGGACGCCGTCGAAGATCGGGATGGCGTTGTTGAACCCGTGCCAGTGCATCGTGTGCCCGTCGACGAGGTCCGGACGCATCGAGAGGCCGAGGTTGGTCAGCTGGACCCGGATCTCGCTGCCCTCGTCGAAGAAGAGGGGCGGGGCGGAGATCTGCGCCTTGCCGCGCTCGCCGATCACCTTGGCGTCGTTGTAGCCGGTGACGTCGCGGAATCCGAAGACGTACATGTTGTACGGCGCCGGGGCCAGCTCGTCGGGCCAGAAGCCCTTGACCGGCTTGGCGGAGTCCGGCATCGACACCCAGCCGTCGGTCGCCGCGAGGTGGACCTCCGTGCGGTAGGTCGGCTTCCACGTGGCGTCGGCCGCGATCGCCTGGGAGCCGCCGCGGGTGGCGGCGACTCCCGCGATCCCCGCACCGGCCGCCGTCACCACACCCGCGCGCAGCACGGTGCGACGCGAGATGAGGCCGGAGCCCGTCGCGCTCGTCGCGCTCTCGTCGTTCACGGTCGTTCCTCCGTCGTTGCGGGTTCGGATCTGGCTGCCGGGCGGGGCCGCGAGGGCCTCCGCGCTGGTCGAGGGCCCGTGGGCCTCGTTGCGGGCGGTCACTGCGCACGCACCTTCGTGCGCACGACCTTGACCGGGGAGGGCCACGACGTGCCGGCCTTCTTGATGGAGATGAAGTACGTGCGGCCGCGCACGAGGTGCGTGATGGTGCAGACCGCTGCGGTGCCGCCCTTGGCCGTGCAGACCCCCGCCACGCGGTAGCCGCGCGAGGTGGTGAAGGCGGCCACGACCCACGTCGTACCGGGAGCCGCGGCCCTGCCCGGTGCGGTGAACGCGATCCGCACCCCGCCCCGCAGCCCAGGGGCGTAGAGGGCGGCCACCGTCCCGGCCCGGAACGCCGGGGTCACACCGGTGCTCGAGCTCGTACCGCCGTTGCCGGTCAGTCCGGCCGCATTGGTCGCCGTCACCGAGACCCGGTAGGTCCGGAAGTTCGGGAGCCCGGTGAAGGTGTAGGTGGTGGTGGGCGCCGTCACCGAGTGAGAGGGTCCCGTGTTCGCCCACCCGTTGAATCCGACCCGGTACTGGAGCTGCACCGTGTAGGACACCAGCGGCACGCCGCCCGTGTTGCCCGGTGCGGTCCAGTTGGCCACGAGCGAACCGGCGGTGCTGCCGCGGACCAAGGTGACGCCGGTCGGCGCCCCAGGGGTCGTGGCCGGCATGCCGCTCACGAGCGCAGTCGGGGCCGAGGACGTGCCCGGTGCGACCGCGTAGGTGGCGACCACGTCGACCCAGTACGTCGTCCCCGTCGTGAGCCCGGAGATCCGGCACGACTGCTGGGAGGTGCTCGTGGCGGGGCCTGCGGTGCAGGTGCCCGCAGAGCCGCTGCCGTCCGCCGCCGTGTGAGCCGTGGCCAGGTACCCCGTCGAGAGGCCGTTGATGGCGTTGGGCGTGAAGCGGATGTCCAGCGCGTGCCCCGCGACGAGCCCGGAGGTCACCGGGGTGACGGTGAGGTTCGTCGGGGTGCCGGGCGGCGGGATGGTCGGCGTGCCCTCGACCCGGGGGTCGGTGGCGGCCGACTGGCCGACGGCGTTGTAGGCGAGCACGTCCACGTGGTAAGTCGTGCCGTTGGTGAGGCCGGTGATGGTGCACCCGGTCCCGGTGCTGGTGCAGACGCCGGCCAGGTCGCCGCCGGAGGCGGCGGTCCAGGCCCGGGCGATGAAGGAGGTCGCCGCCGGGTTGCCGGCCGCGCCCGCAGTCCAGGCGACGGCCAGCGAGCCGTTGCCCGCGGTGACGTCACCGATGGTGGGCACGCCCGGGGCCGCGAGGGCGTCGGCGCCCGTGCGCAGCTCGAAGGCTCCGGCGTCCGGGATGCCGATGCGGTCGTAGCCGGTGACGTCGGTGGTGACCGCCGGCAGCGTGGTGCCGAAGTCGATCGCCGGCGAGCCGGTGGTGATCGCGTAGTCGGCGTAGTTCCACGGCGACTGCGTCATGTCGTTGATGACCGTCTGGCGGAAGGCCACGAACGAGCGGCGCGCGTCGGCGTGCACGGACAGCGTGTAGGGCGAGGCGAACTTCGGGTCCACCGCGCTGTTGGAGGCGTCACCGGTGGTGCCCGTGGTCGAGCTCAGGACCGAGGTCCGGACGTCGACCAGGGAGCCCGGCTCGTCGACCGAGCCGATGTCCCAGACGTTGGCGTCTCCGTCGCTGATGCCGTGGATGGCGATGCCGTCGAAGGCACCGGCGCGGTTGTCCCAGATCACGTTGTTGTACGTGGTCGGGTCGGTGAACGACACCTGCGGGGTGGTCGGCTCGTTCCCGACCAGCTGCTTGAGCAGGGTGCTCAGGCCGGAGGTCGAGATGCCGGCCGCGGCCGGGGTGCCGTCGCTGGTGACGGCGGTCGCGGTGGTGACGTTGCGGGCGATCGTGTTGGCGTCGATCGTCACGTTGCTGGCGTCGTTGAGCGAGATGCCGCCACCCTCGTGGGCGCTGACGTTGTTCACGATCTCGTTGTTCTCGATCGTCACCAGGCGGGCGCCGGCGTTGAGCAGGCGGATGCCGCCACCGTCGTCGTTCGCGAGGTTCTGGTCGATCCGGTTGTGGTCGAGCAGGACAGTGCCGGAGCCGCCGGAGAGGGCGTCGGGGTTCGGCGGGATCTCACCGGCCACCAGGACGGCGCCACCCTCGTCGTAGCTCTCGTTGAACCAGATGCGGTTGTGGTCGATGCGGTTCGGGTTGGTCGTGCTCGAGCCGCTGTACCCGTAGTGGCTGATGCCGCCGCCGTACTCCGCGCTGAAGTTGCCGCAGACGTCGTTGTAGGCGACGCGGTAGTTCGTGGTGCCCGAGAACAGGCCCACACCGCCGGCGAGGTTCGCACCACCGTTGTTGGTGATGGAGTTGTGCGCGACGACGAGGTTCTGGTTCCGCAGCGAGTAGCTGTCGCTCGTGCTGAGGCGGTAGCCGGTCGACGTCGTGCGCAGACCCAGGGTGGGGCTGTTGGCGTACGGCGTGCCCACGCGGATGCCGCCGGCGTACGAGCCGGAGTTCCCGTCGATCTTGTTGTTGCTGATGACGAGCCCGTTCGTGCCGCCGTGGACGTAGATGCCGCCGCCCTGCGTCACGACCGCGCCGGTGCCGCCGTACGGCGTGGTGCTGCCGCCGGTGAGGATGTTGATGTTCGTCGGCGTCGTGCTCTGGATGCCGCCGGTGATGGTGAAGCCGTCGAGGGCCGGGGCGGGCGATCCGTTGTACGTCGGCGAGAGGACCGTCACCGCGGCCGAGTCGGGCACCGCGATGCTGGAGTTGTCGTAGCTCAGCGAGCCGAGCAGAGTCAGCCAGTTCTGGCCCGAGGGCAGGCCCTCGTCGAAGAACGAGCCGTCGATGACCGAGCCCTGGACGTAGTCGCCGTTGGCCTGGAAGCCGCCGGGGCCGACGCCCTGGATCTTGGTGCCCGAGTCGAGGATGAGGTTCTCCTGGTAGGCCCCGGTCGGGTTCGGCACGACGGTGTCGGACCCGGTGACCGGCGTCTGCGGGTAGGCCACCACGAGGGTCGTCCGGATCGAGTTGCGCGGGCCGCGCTCGTAGGCGCGCGCCTGGTTCAGCGCGTCCTGGAGCGTGCCGCCGGTGTCGGTGTTCACCTCGTTGGCTCCGGTGAGGCCGGGGCCGACGCGGTAGATCCGGTCGAAGGTGTACGAGCCGCCGAGCACCTGGAGGGTGACGCCGTTCGTGGTCACCTTGCCGTTGTCGGCGCGCCGCACCATGAGCTGCCGGGCGCCGTTGAACGACGAGCTCGGAGCCGGCACGGCCACGGTGATCTGGGTGTCGCTCCACGAGAGGACCGACAGCGGTGTCGCGGTCAGCGGGTCGGCTGCCTTCTCACCGGCCCCGCCGAGCAGGACCTGGCCCGAAGAGCCGAAGTCGCGACCGGTGATCGTCAAGGTGCGGGCGCCCTGCACGACCGGGTCGTCGACCCGGAACAGCTGGGGCTCGTTGTCCGACACGGTGCACTTCACGGCCGTCATCTGGCCGTCGAAGGTCTGGGCGGCGGTCAGCGTGGGCGCCGTGTCGGTCACGGTCCACAGCCCGGGCCAGGCCTGGAAGTTGGTCGCGATCGTGCGGTAGCGCGAGTCGTACGTCGGGTTGAGGTGCCCGGGCGTGCCCGGGTCGTTGCCGACGAACTTGTACATGCCCGGCGAGACGCCGCTGGGCGACGGGTTGTTGATGCGCACCGTCGAGGGCTCGATGGCCTCGTAGAAGCCGTTCGGGTCCGCGATCGCGGTGTCGACGAGGTTGCCGGCCCAGTCGTAGATGCCGGTGGGCGCGTTCGGGATGCCCTCGACCTCGCCGTACTGGATCTTCGTCGGGTCGCTGGACACGCCGAGGTCGTTGAGGATCAGGCCCCAGAAGTGCGAGGCCAGCGGGACGTCGGTGAACATCTCGAAGTTGGTGAACTGCGCCGTGCCGCTCACCACGTCGACGAGCTTGTCCGTGCACAGCGGGGTCTGCTGCCCCTCGTACGGGCTGCCGCCACCGTCGATGAAGTCCGGGTTGGTGACGTGCACGGTGTGCATCGGCCCGGCGCACTCGGGGATGACGCCGAGGCCCTCACCGCCGCCCGGGCCGGAGCACGCCGCCGCGTTGTAGTTGGGGTCGCCGGGCGTGCACGTGCTGCTGCTTCCGGCGTCGGCGGAGGCGGGGAAGTTCTCCTGCGGCAGCATCTGGTCGCCGCCGAAGATGTTGACGTCCTCCTCCTTGGTGATCTTGTACATGTCGTGACCGAAGGAGTCCTTCGGGATCTCCACGCCGACGATGTACTGGTCGGGCTTGAGGCCCATGTCCGGCAGGCCGGCGGCCGACAGGTCGGCGTACCAGGCCAGCGGCGCGGAGTCGTCGGCGTTCAGCGGGGCGCAGCCGGGCAGCGGGTAGGTGCCGGTGCTGCGGATCTCGGCCATCTGCGCGACGGTGCACGCCGGCGTCGTCGCCGGGTCGAACAGGTTGAGCCGCGAGGAGCCGAAGCCGTAGTTGCCGTTCACGGTCTGGGCCGTGGCACCCGGGGTGGAGTCGCTGGGCTTGGCGTACCAGCCCGCGAGCGGGGCCTCGACGCAGTCGGTGTTCTTGGACGGGTCGGCGAGCACCTGCTCGCCGGTCAGCACCGCGCCTGTGCGGTCACGGGCCACGCAGGCCTGCGGGCGCTGGTAGGACTCCGAGGTGTAGGTCTCCGCGAGCTGCGGGCCGTGCACGAGGGAGCCGTCGGCGTTGACCATCGGGTCGCCGTTGGGACCGTTGGGGCAGCCGTTGAAGGCTGCGTCGAACTTCGGGTCCGAGATGAGCGACGGGTCGAGGGTCGAGCCGCAGAGGACGGGCGCGTAGAGGTTGACCGGGACGCCCTGGATGCCGGGCTGCCAGTCCTCGGTCGCCGCGTCGGCCGGGGTGAGCTCGTTGCGCGTGGTGCCGTAGGAGATCGTGCCGGCGATGCCGCCGGTCTCGCCGTCCTTGAACGGCTCCACGGCCCAGTCGATGTTGCCGCAGAGGCCGATGACGGGCTCGACGGAGATGTCGACGGCACCACCGAGGTAGGTGGTGGACTTGTCCTCGTTGCACGCCTGCACGGTGATGCCGGTCGGCTTGAACCGCGGGTTGGCGTGCTCGAGGATCATGAACCGCGACAGCGGGTACGCCTGGATGATGTCGTAGTGGCCCGTCGGGTCCGTGTCGATCAGGTTGGTGAACTGGTCCATCGGGGTGTTGTCGCGCTCGCGGAAGGTGAGCGTGGTGCGGGCGACGCCCTGCTCGCCCGGGTCGCGCTTGCCGTTGCCGTTGGTGTCGATGAACACCGAGCCGGTGATGTGGGTGAACCAGCCGCCCACGTAGGTGACGCCGGCGTTGACGTCCGAGCCGGTGATGTTGACGTTGAACGTCTCGAGGATGTGGTTGATGGGCGCGTCCCACACGGTGACCATGTACTGGCCGTCCGCGAGGCCGTTCACGGTGTAGTTGCCGTTCGCGTCGCCCTTGCCGGCCCACACGACCTGGTCACCGGCGTCGATCGCGCTGATCGCGACGTTGGGGTTCTTGATCGGGCCGCAGTCCGAGGAGCCGTTGGCGCCGGGCACGGCGTTGGGCACGTAGGCACCGCCGACCGAGGCGATGTACGTGCAGCCCTCGTGCACGGAGCCGGAGATCGAGTGCGAGCCGGTCACGCCGTTCGGGCTGGTGCGGGTGCTGAACTGGTCGGTGGTCAGGTGCGTGGAGCTGTCGTAGGTGGCCCGCACCCACGGGTGCGCCACGGTCGGCTCCGGCGGTACGAAGCCGAACTGCACCTCGGGGACGAGCTCGCCACCGGCCGTGGTCTCGGTGCCGTAGCCGGTGTCGCCGGCCATGACCCACCAGTCGTGGTCCTGGGCGCCCTCGAGCGTGGTGGTCTGGAGCCAGTTCTGGTGCACGGCGTCGGGCCGGATGACGATGCCGTAGCGACCGGGCGCCATGTTCGGGATGACGATGTCGCCGTTGCTGTCCGAGACGCACTTGCCGGTGCTGGTGGAGCTGATGACGGGTGCGCCGTCGACGAAGATCATCTTGCCGTTGTTGTCGTGCTCGTACGTGGTGCACAGCGGGTTGCCGTAGTAGTCCGTCGACACGTCGCCGAGCAGGTCGTTGAGGAAGGCGCGGAAGCCGCGCAGCGGCGCCTCGGCGTCGATCTCGTACACACCGTCGGCCGGCACGGTGTCCTGGAAGATGCGCGCGCGGATCGTGGCCAGCGGGATCGGGTACTGGAGCAGCGAGACCACCGGGGCGGACGCGAGCTCAGCGGTGCCGGAGGTGGGCACGGAGAAGTGCGCGCCGCCGATCTCGTAGCCCTCGGCCTTGACCGAGATCAGGAAGCGGCAGGGCTGCGCCGGCGAGTTCGCCGTACGGGGCGCCGTGGCCGCGTAGTCGTTGCACGCCTGCTGGAGCACCGAGAGGTGGATGTTGCCCGCAGCGATGTCGTCCTGGTTGCCCGAGGCGACGATCGGGTCGCCGGTGTTGGACGTGCGGGTGCCCGGCCACTGGCAGTCGTTCGGGTAGTTGGGATCGGTGCCGGTCGACTTGGGCGCCGGCGGAAGGCAGTTCTTCGTCGAGTCGTTCCAGACGCCGGTCGTCTCCATCTGGATGAGGAACTGGTACTTCAGGTCCGCCGGGAGCGGGGCGCCCTTGGGGATGTCGCCGTTGACGCCCGAGACGAAGCTCAGCGACAGGTCGGTGATCGGCGCGGCCGAGGCGGGCGCGGCGATCGTCGTCGTCGTCACCGCCACGAGGCCGAGCAGCAGCGCGGAGGCGCCGGCGAGGGCGGTGACCCGCGAGCGCACCGCTCGCCTCGAGCCCCGCAGGACAGCGTCAGCCATCGCAGAGATGCCGGTCACGATGCACGTCCCAACTGCGCCGCAGGGCGCTCGATCGACAGCGAGGGGAGGGGGAGGTCGCCCGCACGGAGCGAGAGGTGACGACCTGCGCGCACGGCCGCCGGGAGCAGGCCCGCGGTGCGCTCACGATGAGTGACCATCTGGTGCAACTCCCCCCACAGGGTTGCGCCGGGCCCCCCGGCCCGGTCTGAGGTCGTACGACCCCAGGGGCGAGGGAAGCAGCGACGCCGCGTGACTGCCTATCCCGAAACTGCGGTGCCTCCGGAGCCATGACCCCCCGCATCTGGGGGGTCGGGAGGCCGGATCTCGACGGAACGTGATCGGTATCCCGGCGTGCCGCCACGGGGGGTGACGGCATCACCCGTTCGGGTCAGTGAGGTGAGCCTCTCCTGCCCTCATCCGAACGGATGAGTCGTAGGACCCGATCTGCCGAGGTCGGCGTGACGCTGCGCAACTACGGTCGTCAGGCAGTTCGACAGGGTCGTAGGTCCTCGGACGTACGACGGCGGACCGGGCCGGGGCCCGGAGATCGTGAGGGTGATGGGATGTCCGAGCAGCGCGCGTTCCCGCGCCAGGGCCGGCACGGCAGGGTGCTCGTGGTCGACACGCACCGGCTCTTCGCCGAGCTGCTGTCGGCGGTGCTGCACACGCAGCCCGACCTCGACTGCGTGGCCCGGGCCTTTACCGAGGCCGAGGGGCGCCAGGCGTTCCTGTCCAGCGCCCCCGACGTCGTCGTGATCGACACCGGGATCGCGGCCGACGGCGGCGTGGGCCTCGCCCGCGACCTGCTCGCCCGCCGCCCGGACATCCGGATCGTGATGGTCGCCGACAGCCCGCGGCCCGACGTGCTGCGCGCCGCCGCCCGCGCCGGCGTGTGCGCCTACCAGCTGAAGGCCTCGCCGCTCGAGGACATCCTCGAGGCGATCCGGTCCAGCCGCGTGGGCACCCTCATCGCGCCGGCCCACCTCGTCGTCGCGGCCACCGAGGACCTCGGCGTCCAGGAGGTCGAGGACGCCGACCTCACCCCGCGCCAGCGCGAGGTGCTGCACCTGCTCAGCGAGGGGTTCGCGGTGCAGCAGATCTCGCGCCGCCTCGGCCTGTCGATCCACACGACCCGCGGCTACGTGAAGACGCTGCTGGCCCGGCTCGACGCCCACTCGCAGCTCGAGGCGGTCGCGATCGCCAAGCGGCGCGGCATCCTGCGCTCCGCGAGCTGACCACGACGGGAGGAGACACCTCATGGACACCTGGACGCCGCGCCGCACGTGGGACCAGCCCGCCGCCGCCGGCCGCTCGCTGCGGCTCACCGTCGTCACCCTGCTCGCCCTGCTGGTCGCGCTCGTCGCGGCCGGGCCGGCCAGCGCGCACACGCAGCTCGTCGACAGCAACCCGAAGCAAGGTGCGGCGCTCGACGCCGCCCCCACCCAGATCGTGCTCACCTTCAACGAGGTGCCGGCGTCGGTGGTCTCGGTGAAGGCGCAGTCGACCAACGACGGGCCGCTCGTGGCGCTCGGCGATCCCGTGCTCGACGGCCAGACCGTGACGGTGTCGTGGCCGGCCGGCACCCCGGGCGACCTCTACCGGGTGGGCTACCAGATCGTCTCCGACGACGGCGACCCGGTCGAGGGCACGCTCATCTTCAGCTACCCGGCCGCGCCCGGCGACCAGGCCGCGGCCGCACCGGCGGCGTCGACCGACACGGGGTCGATGACCTCCTCCGTCTGGCTCGTGGGCGTCGGTCTGGTGGCGGCTATCGCCGTGGGCCTGCTCGTCGTCACCCGGCGTCGGGTCGCCTCCGACCCACTGACGGTGGACGGCGCGGACGGCGTGGACGTCGAGGACACCCAGACCACCGAGGTCTGAGCGCTCAGCCCTGCGCCGTCGGCCCCTCGCTCCCGTCGACTCCGTCGTCCGGGGCGTTCACGGCCTCCTCGTCGAAGTCGACCCGCTTGAGCTGCTTGTTCAGCCCGCGCGCGATGAAGTAGCCCGCGACGACGAGGAACAGCAGGGCGAGGAAGCCGAGCAGCCCCGGGCTCACCATGTCGTCGGGGGGCGGGGTGACCGTGGGCGACGGCGAGGGCGACGGCGAGTCCGCGAACGGCACGAGCACGGTGAGCAGGAACAGCACGGTGATCCTCGGTCAGGCGGTGGTGGCGGGCACGCGGAGGCCGGCGAACAGGTCGTCCTCGTGCTCGCCCGGAGGGCGCTCGCCGGCCGGTGCGCCCGGCACGAGCGAGCGGGCGAGCTGGTAGTCCTCGGTCGGCCACACCCGGCGCTGCACCTCGGTGGGCAGGTGGAACCAGCGGCCGTTCGGGTCGACCTGCGTGGCGTGGGCCTTGAGCGCCGCGTCGCGCACCTCGAAGAAGTCCCCGCACGGCACCCGGGTGGTGAGCCGGGCGGCGTCCTCGGGCTTGTCCTCCCAGGTCGAGAGCCACTCCGCGAAGGGCGACTCGAGCCCCTCCGCGAGGCACGCCTCGTGCAGGGCGACGAGCCGCTCCTTGTGGAAGGTGAGGTGGTAGTAGAGCTTGGCCGGCTGCCAGGGGTCGCCGGTGCCGGGGAACTGCGCCGGGTCGCCCGCCGCCTCGAAGGCGCGCATCGACACCTCGTGGGTGCGGATGTGGTCCGGGTGCGGGTAGCCACCGTTCTCGTCGTACGTCGTCAGCACGTGCGGGCGGAACTCGCGCACGAGCCTCACCAGCGGCTCGCTCGCCTCGTCGAGCGGGACGAGCGCGAAGCACCCCTCGGGCAGCGGCGGGGTGACGCCGTCCTCGCCGGGCTCGGGCAGGCCCGAGTCGACGAAGCCGAGCCAGGTCTGGTCGACGCCGAGGATCCGGGCCGCCTCGGCCATCTCGGCCCGGCGCACGGCGGGCATGTCGGCGAGGACTGCCGTGTCGTGGGCCAGCGCCGGGTTGAGGATGTCGCCGCGCTCGCCGCCGGTGCAGGTGACGACGAGCACCTCGACGCCTTCGCTCACGTAGCGCGCCATGGTGGCCGCACCCTTGCTCGACTCGTCGTCGGGGTGCGCGTGCACGGCCATCAGCCGCAGCGGCTCGCCGGGCTGCGGCAGGGTCGCCTCGAGGGTCACGATCGGCTCCCAGGGGGTGGTGGGGGACACTGCAGTCTCCCAGACACCGCCGACCCCGCCGAACCCGCGCCGCTCCGGCGCACCGGCACCGCGACGAGGAGACCGCCCGTGCCCGCCCGCACCCTCAGCCCGGCGATGGCCGCGCGCTACGGCGTCGGACGGCGCTCGCCCGGGCTGGCTGTGGGGATCGGCGTGCTGGTCGTCGTGTTCCTCGGGATCCTGGCGTTCGTCACCTACCACCTGGCCACCAACGGCGTGCAGGCCTCCGTGGTGCGCTTCGTCGTCGTCGACGACCACCGCGTCGATGTCACGTTCGACGTCCACCGCACGCAGGGCCAGGCCACGACCTGCGTGCTGCGGGCGCAGGACGAGCACCACGCGGATGTGGGATACGCCACGGTGACCATCACGGCGGGCTCCGGCTCCGTGCGCGCCGTCTACCCGCTCGCCACCTACGCCCGTGCCACGACCGCCGAGGTGCTGGGCTGCGCGGCGGACGGCCCGCCGCGCGTGGACGCGCCCGCGTTCCTGCCGGGCACGACCAACCCGGCGCAGCAGCCGACCATCGACGGCTCGTGAGACGCTCCCCGGCCGACGCACGTACCCTGGGGGTTCGCACCGGGCGCCCCGGGTAGCACCGGGCTTCCCGCGACGACCCCCTCATCCCGGGGTCGTCGGCACCGTCACCCACCATCGAAGGCAGCGACACGTTGAGCGACACCGGAACCCCCGAGACCTGGCTGACCCAGGAGGCGTACGACCGTCTCCAGGAGGAGCTCGCCGACCGGACGGGCCCCCGCCGCGCGCAGATCGTCAAGCGGATCGAGGCCGCGCGCGAGGAGGGCGACCTGCGCGAGAACGGCGGCTACCACGCCGCCAAGGAGGAGCAGGGCAAGAACGAGGCCCGGGTGAAGGTGCTCGTGCACCTGCTCGAGACCGCGCAGATCGGCGCCCCGCCCGCCGCCGACGGTCTCGTCGCCCAGGGCCAGGTCGTCACGGTGCGCTTCCCGGCGTTCGACGACACCGAGACGTTCCTGCTCGGCAGCCGCGAGGAGGCCGCCACGGCGTCCATCGACGTCTACTCCCCCACCTCGCCGCTGGGCGCGGCCGTGCTCGGCGCGCGGATCGGCTCGACGGTCGAGTACGAGACGCCCACCGGCGCGATGATGCAGGTGGAGGTCGTCTCCGCCGAGCCCTACACCGGCTGAGCGATCACCCGCGACCGCACTCCGCGCGAAGGCCCCCACCGGTCAGGTGGGGGCCTTCGTCGTCCCGGAGGAGACCGGGCAGATCCTGCGGCTCAGCCGTTGGAGCGACGGTACTTGCGGACGGCCAGCACCGAGAAGACCGCGATGAGCACGGAGCAGGAGATCACGGTGTAGAGGATCGGGTTCTGCATCGGCCACGCGTCGGAGATCTCGCCGGTCGGGTTGCCGAACAGCTGCCGGCAGGCCAGCACCATCGAGGACACGGGGTTCCACTCGGCGATGGTCTGCAGCACCGGCGGCATGCCTGACAGCGGCACGAAGCAGTTGGAGAGGAACGTGAGCGGGAACAGCCAGATGAGGCCGGCGGTGTTCGCGGTCTCGGGGTTGGGCATGTGCAGCCCGACCCACGCGCCGATCCAGGCGACCGTGTAGGCGAACAGCAGCAGCAGCCCGTAGGCGGCCAGCGCGTCGAGCACGCCGTTGTGGATCCGCCAGCCGACGACCAGACCGGTCACCGACAGCACTACCAGCACGAGGATCTGGCGGATCGCGTCCGCCGCGGTGCGCCCGAACAGCACGGCGCCCGAGGCCATCGGCAGCGACCGGAAGCGGTCGATGATGCCCTTGTGCAGGTCCTCGGCGAGGCCCACCGTCGAGGCCGCCGCGGCGAAGGCCACCGTCTGCCCGAAGATGCCCGGCACCAGGTACTCGCGGTACGCCGCGGCGCCCGCCCCCGGGTCGGCGCCCGGGATCGGGATCGCGCCGCCGAACACGTAGGCGAACATCACGACGAAGATCACCGGCTGCACCAGCGAGAAGAAGATCATCTCGGGCACCCGGACGGTCTGGATCAGGTTGCGCTTGGCGACGACCACGCCGTCGTGCAGCAGCCAGCCGAGGGCCGGGCGGCGCTTCGGGGCGGTGGCCACCGCGCCGGTGGCGGTGATGCTGGCCATGTCAGGCCTCCTTGCGGCCGCGGCTGCGACCCGTGGTGGGGGCGGGGGTCTCCTCCTCGGCCACGTGGCCGGTGAGGGAGAGGAACACGTCGTCGAGGGTGGGCCGGCGCAGCGCGAGGTCGTCGATCCGCACGTCCGCCGCGTCGAGGGCGCGCACGGCCTCCACGAGCACGGTCGAGCCGCCGGACACCGGCGAGACCACCGTGCGCGTGTCGGCGTCGACGGTCGCGTCGCCGTCGGAGACCGCGCGCAGCGCCGACGCGGCGACGGCCGGGTCCGAGCCGACGCTCACGACCACCTCGAGGCGGTCGCCGCCCACCTGGGTCTTGAGCTCGTCGCTGGTGCCGTGCGCGATCACCCGGCCGCGGTCGATGACGACGATGTCGTCGGCGAGCTGGTCGGCCTCCTCGAGGTACTGCGTCGTGAGCAGCACCGTGGTGCCGTCGCGGACGAGGTCGGCGATGACGTCCCACATCTGCAGGCGCGAGCGGGGGTCGAGCCCGGTGGTGGGCTCGTCGAGGAAGAGGATCGACGGCGAGCCGACGAGGCTGGCCGAGAGGTCGAGCCGGCGCCGCATGCCGCCGGAGTAGGTGCGCGCGGGGCGGTCGGCGGCGTCCGTGAGCGAGAAGCGCTCGAGCAGCTCGTCGGCGCGGGCCCGCACGTACTTGGACGGCAGGTGGTAGAGCCGGCCGACCATGTCGAGGTTCTCGCGGCCGGTGAGGTACTCGTCGACGGCGGCGTACTGCCCGGTGAGCCCGATGGCCCGCCGCACCGCCTCGGGGTCGGCGGCGACGTCGACGCCGGCGACGGTGGCGTGGCCGGAGTCGGCCCGCAGGAGCGTCGCGAGCACGCGGACGGTGGTGGTCTTGCCGGCGCCGTTGGGCCCGAGCAGGCCGACGACGGTGCCGTAGGGGACGGTGAGGTCGAGGCCGTCGAGCGCCCGGACCTCCCCGAAGTGCTTGACGAGTCCTTCGGCGTGGATGGCGGCCTCGGCCGGGGCAGGGGTCATGGGGCGAGCCTTCCGTCTGGGTCCGACGGCCGGCACCGGGGTTTGCGCTGGGCGAACAGGGGCGGTCATCGGGTCACCCCCGCGGGACCGGTGGCGGCGGCCAGGGCGCGCTCGGCGTCGAGGCGGGCGAGGTCGGCGCGGCGCTGGGCGCGCTCGGCCCGGCGGGCGGCCGCGGCGGCGCGGCGCAGCCGGCCGAGCGGGACCTCGGTGAGGAGCAGCCGGCGGTGCTCGTCGGCGACCTGCTCGGGGATGTGGTGCACGGCGGTCTCCTTCCGGGACGTGCGGTGCGAGGGGACGGCGTCCGGGGTCGGACGGCCGGGCGGACGGGTGCGGGTCACGAGGCGGTGCGGGGCGTGCGGGACCGCCGTCCCGGCCGGGGGCCGGGACGCGGGCAGAAGGGGGACGGGGTGGCGCGGCCCTCGGGGGCCGCGTCAGTCGGCGAGCAGCGCCTCCGCCTCGTCGACGCTGAGCCGGCCGGCGGCGAGGTCGGCGAGCACCTTGTCGCGGTCGACGCGCCGCCCGGCCGCGGCCGGGTCCTCGAGGCCGAGCTTGGCGAGCAGCTCGGTGAAGCGGGCGCGGGTCGTGGGGTAGGAGACGCCGAGGTGCTTCTCGAGCTCGCGCATGTTGCCCCGGCTGACGAGGAAGACGCGCAGCATCTCGGTCTCCTCGTCGGTGAGCCCGCAGTAGGCGCACATCCGGAACTCGCCGGTGATGCCGGTGCCGCACGAGGTGCACCCGCACCCCGTGACGACGAGCTGCGCGGAGCACACCGGGCACTCCCGCGGCGGGCGGTGCAGGTCCTCGGGGTGGCGGGCGCTCATGCCGCCACCACCGAGGCGGAGCCCATGCGCACCGTGACGTCGAACCGGTGCGACCCGGAGCCGGTGCTCCCGCGCGAGCGCATGCCGTTGTCCTCCGACGACGGGTGGCCGTCGCCGATGCGCAGCGAGCCCATCTCGGACACCGCCTCGACGACGACGTCCGAGCCGGGCTGCAGCCGCAGGTCGAGGCTGCCGAACTCGCACACGAGGGAGCTGTCGCCGGTGACGACGCCGACCAGGCTCAGGCTGCTCATGGCGCTGGTGCCGTGGACGGTGCCGCGGTGCTCGCGCACCTTGACCGAGGACGCCTGCGCCTTGACCGCGAGGTCGGCATGCAGGCCGGTGACGCTGACGCTGCACGCGGTGGCGTCCAGCGACACGGCGAGGTCCGGGTTGACGCGCACGGTCACCCGCTCGCCCCGGCCGCCGGTCCACACGGTGGGGACCCAGCCGAGGTACTTGGGCTTGTCGCGCACCTGGTAGCCCTCCCCGCTGGGCGCCTCGATCACGAGGGTCGAGCCCTCGTGCCGGACCGAGTGCGGGCCGTCGGCGACGGCGGTGGCCACCGTGGGGTCGGCGACGACGACGAGCTTGACGCCGCCGGCGAGAAGGGAGACGGACCCGACCGAGGAGGAGGCGGTCGGGGCCACGAGGGTGTCGGTGAGGTCGGGGTGCTCGACCGAGGGCGCGGACTCGTCCTCGTCGAGCAGGCGGGCGGCCTCGGCGGGGTCGAGGTCGCCGGCCGCGACCCGCGCGAGGACGTCGCGCAGGCTGCCGGTGGGGGGAAGGTCGGAGGAGGTCATGCCGAGAACTGTAAAGCGCACTTCCGAGAATGGCAACCCCTGTTTACAAAACGCACCCAGCAGTTCGGGTGGGGGCCTGGACTGGGGTCGCCCTGCCGCCAGGGCCGGTCAGGTGGTCACGGTGAGGCCCTCCGCGACGAGGCGGGCCAGCATGTCGTCGCGGTGCGCGGGTCCGCGGGTCTCCACCTGCACGACGATCTCCACCTCGTCGATGCGCAGCAGCGGGTCGATCCGGGCGTGCTCCACCTCCAGCACGTTGGCGTCGGCCGCCGCGAGCGCGGCCAGGATCGCGGCGAGCGAGCCCGGCCGGTCCGGCACGCGGAAGGTGAGGGTGCTGTAGCGGCCGGCCGCGGCCAGGCCGTGGCGCACCACGCGCAGCAGCAGCAGCGGGTCGACGTTGCCCCCGGATACGACCACCACGACGGGCGGCTCGAAGTCCGCGGGATGCTCGAGCACCGCCGCGGTGGCGGCCGCGCCGGCCGGCTCCACCACGAGCTTGCTGCGCTCGAGGGTGAGCACGAGCGCCCGGGCGATGGCGTCGTCGTCCACCACCCGTACCTCGTCCACGAGCCCCTCGACGAGCGCGAAGGGGACGTCGCCGGGCCGGCCGACGGCGATGCCGTCGGCCATCGTCGCCATCGACGGCAGAGCCACGGGGTGCCCCTCGGCGAGCGAGAGGGGGTAGGCCGCCGCACCCGAGGCCTGGACGCCGACGACGCGCACGTCGGGCCGCAGCGCCTTCACGGCGACCGCCGTGCCCGCGAGCAGCCCGCCGCCACCCGTGCACACCACCACGGTGCGCACGTCGGGCCGCTGCTCGAGGATCTCCAGGCCCACGGTGCCCTGCCCGGCCACGATGTCGGGGTGGTCGAACGGGTGCACGAGCACCGCGCCGGTCTCCGCCTCGAACGCGCGCGCCCGCACCAGGCAGTCGTCGATCGTGCCGGGGACGAACTCGATCTGCGCGCCGTAGCCGCGGGTGGCCGACACCTTCGGCAGCGGTGCGCCCTCGGGCATGAACACCGTGGCGCGGACGCCGAGCATGCTCGCGGCCAGGGCCACGCCCTGCGCGTGGTTGCCGGCGCTGGCCGCGACGACGCCGTACGCCCGCTGCTCGTCGGTCATCCGCGCCAGTCGCGTGTACGCGCCGCGGATCTTGAACGACCCGGCCCGCTGGAGGTTCTCGCACTTGAGGTCCACCGGGCCGCCGACCTTGTCGGCCAACCAGCGCGCCGAGCGCATCGGCGTCACGCGGGCGATCCCGCGCAGCAGGTCTTGCGCCGCGCGGACGTCGGAGATCGTCACCGTCTCGGCCACACCGGCAGTGTGTCGGATCCGGGCCTGTCGCGGGGGCAGCGCGCCGGGTTGACCGTCCCCGGACCTTCCCCGCACGCGCCGCTCACGGACTCGGCGTAGAACTGACGGCATGAGCACCACCGCGAAGCAGGCGGCGGCCCGGGCCGCCGCGCGCCGGCAGCCCCCGCCGGACTCCCCCGTGCCGGCGCCGTCCGCGCTCGGCCGCGTCGCCCGGCCGGACGGCCCCCACGGCTTGCTCCTGCTCGCCGAGCTGCTGCGCGGGCGCCAGTCGCCCAACGAGCTGTTCGAGGCGATCGCCCGGGCCCACCGCCCCGTCGCCCACACCCGGCTCGCGGGCGAGCACGTCTACATCCTCAGCGACCCCGAGCTCGTGACCGACGTGTTCCTCACCCACGCGCGCGACGTGATGAAGGGCCGGGGCCTGCAGGCCGCGCGCCCGCTGCTGGGCAACGGGCTGCTCACGAGCGAGGGCGAGTTCCACCTGCGCCAGCGGCGCCTGGCCCAGCCGGCGTTCCACCGCGACCGCATCGTGGAGTACTCCGCCCAGATGGTCTCCGAGGCCGAGCGCCACGCGGCGCGCTGGGCCGACGGCGACCGCGTCGACATGGTCGAGGAGATGACCGGCCTCACCTTCGCGGTGGTGGGTCGCACGCTCTTCGGCACCGACCTCACCGGCGACGCCCGCACGTTCGGCGACACCCTCGCGGAGCTGCTGAGCGGGTTCGGGCAGCTCTCGGCGCTGGGCAACGAGCGCCTCGTGCGCGCGCTGCCCAAGGGCCGCTACCTCCTGTCGCGGGTGGAGGACCTGGATGCCGTGGTGCAGCGCATCGTGGACGAGCACCGCGCGGACGTAGCGGCCGGCGTCGAGCGCGCGGACCTGCTGTCGTGGCTGATCACCGCGCGCGACGACGAGTCCGCCGCGCGCTACGGCACCGCGATGACCGACGAGCAGCTGCGCGACGAGGTCATGACGTTCGTGCTGGCCGGTCACGAGACCACGGCGATGGCGCTGTCGTGGGCCTGGTGGCTGCTGTCGACCCACCCGGCCGAGGCCGGGCGCCTGCACGCCGAGCTCGACCGGGTGCTCGACGACGGGGCCGGGGGCAGGCGGGCCCCGGCGTACTCCGACCTCGCGGAGCTGCCGTGGACGCGGGCCGTGGTGGCCGAGACCATCCGGCTCTACCCGCCGGCGTGGACGCTGGGCCGGCGCCTGCTCACCGACCTGAACGTGGGCGGCTGGGAGCTGCCCTCGGGCTCGATCGTGCTGGCCGCGCCGTGGATCCTGCACCGCGACCCCACCCTGTGGGACAGCGCGAGCTCGTTCCGCCCCGAGCGCTGGCTCGACGGCGACGGCCGCTTCGACGAGTCGGCACCCGGTGTGCCGCGCGGGGCGTGGATCCCGTTCGGGTTCGGCAACCGCCGCTGCATCGGCGAGCAGTTCGCCTGGACGGAGGCCGTGCTGGTGCTGGCGGCGCTGGGCTCGCGCTGGGCTCCGCGGCTCGTGCCCGGGTCCGTCGTCCGTACCCAGGCCGCGGTGACGCTGCGCCCGATGCACGGGCTGCCCATGACGCTGCACGCCCGCGACGCGCAGCACGCCTGACCGTCGGCCGTCCGGTCCGTCAGCCGGTCACCGGGCGAGGGCGTCGAGCCCGATCGCACCCGCGCCCACGAGCGCGGCGTCGCGACCGAGCGCGGCCGGCACCACCCGCGCCGCCCGCACGAAGGCCCATCCCGCGTGCTCGTCGAACGCCGCGCGCAGCGGCTCCCAGAACGCGGGGCCGGACTCCGCGACGCCGCCCGCGACCGCGACGACCTCGAGGTCGAGCAGGGCGGCGGCCGACGCGACGGCCACGCCCACCGCGCGGCCCGCGTCGCGCAACGCCGCACGGCAGGCCGGGTCCCCGGCGTGGGCGGCCTCGGCAACGGCGCGCCCGGTGCGCGGCCCGTGCCAGCCGAGCCGCTCGGCCCGGGCGACCAGGGCCGCCCCGCGGGCGACGGTCTCCAGGCAGCCGCGGCCGCCGCAGGTGCACGGGTCGCCGTCCGGCTCCACCACCACGTGGCCGAGGTGCCCGGCGTTGCCGCTGGCGCCGTCGACCCGGCGCCCGTGCAGCACGAGGCCGGCGCCCACGCCGGTCGACACCGTCACGCCCATCACGTGCTGCGACCCACGGCCCGCACCCCACCGGTGCTCGGCCAGCGCCACCGCCACCGCGTCGTTGTGGACCGCCGTCGGCCGGCCCCCGCCCCAGCGGAGGGCCACCCGCTCGAGCAGCGGGAAGTCCCTCCAGGCGGGGAGGTTGCCGGGCGAGACCACGCCGTCCGGCCAGCGCATCGGCCCGCCGCAGCCGATGCCCACCGCCTCGTACGGCGCGCGCCCGGCGACCTCGTCGAGCACCCCTACGACGGCGTCCCACACCTCCTCGGCGCCGCCCGACGGCGTGGGCAGCTCGTGGCGCGCGAGCTGCGAGCCGTCCGCGGACACGAGCCCGGCGGCGAGCTTCGTGCCCCCGACGTCGAGGGCGAGGACGGTGGTCACGCGCCCAGACTGCCCGACGGCGCGCACCCGCGCGCCGGCCGGCTACGAGCCGAAGGCGAGCAGCGAGGCCGTGCTCCCGTGGACGTGGTTGCGGCCGCCCACGGGGCCGATCTCGCCGCTGGCGAAGAACCCCGCCACAGGGCCGACGTCGAGGGCGGCCCTGACGGCGGCGACGTCGTGGTCCGGGGTGGGGAACAGCGACCGGCCACGGCTGTCGGCGGAGAACAGCAAGGCGCCGGCCAGCGCCCCCAGCCCCATCCGCGAGCGCAGGCCCGCGAGGACCTCGGCCAGGTCGTCGTGCGCGGCGTGCGCGTCGCGCAGCAGGAACTGCACGGTGGTGCCCACCGCCAGCCGCTCGCCGATGGTGATCGACCCGTCCACCTGCTCCGCGCCCACGATCGTGCGGACGACGAAGTCGGCGGCGAGGTGCTCGTCGGCGTACTCGTCGACGGCGACGCCGAGGTGAAGGCCGCGCAGCGCCTGCGGCTGCTCGGCCGGGGGCAGGGTGGCGATCGCCGCCTTGGCCTGGTCGAGCGCGGAGCGCCCGGCCAGCGACAGCAGCCGCTCGCCGTCGACGCCGGTGACCGCCATCGGCAGGCCGATGGGCCGGCACCCTTGGGACACGAGCGTATGCACGGACAGGTCTCCCCCGAGCACGACGCCGACGGCGCCGCGGTCGAAGACGCGCCCGTCGAGGAGCACCCGGGTCTCCCCCGCGGTCGACGTCCCGGAGGCCAGCGCCCCGACGAGCGGCAGGCCGCCGAGCGACTCGCGGGAGTGCTCGACGAAACCGCCGACGGGGAACGAGTGCGGATCGGCCAGCAGGACGCCGACCACGTCGTCGTGCTGGCGCGAGGGCAGCCCGAGCACCGCGAGGTGATCCGACGTGCGCAGCACCTCGAGGTGGAAGGCGCGCACCGTGACGTTCGGCAGGCTGGCCACCCACACGCTCACGCCGCGCACCCCTTCGATGCCGCGTCCGGCCGCGATGACGCCGTGCGCGCCGCAGCCGAGGGTCGTCCGCGCGCCGATGGCGGCGCGGGCGTGCTCGAGCGCCTCCTGCGTCTGGGCCGGCGTGCCGCCGGAGACGAAGACGAACGCGAGGTCCGGCCGGGCCCCGCGCAGCGGCGACAGCGCCATGGAGACGGCCTGGTCGGCCGCCACCGCCAGGTTGTCGCCGAGGGCGAGCCCGTCGCCGATGCGCGTCGCGTGGTTCATGCGGCCATGGTGGCCCAGCCAGGTCCGCCGCCGCACGGCGTCCGCCCGCCGACCATGGGCCGTCCGGGTGGCGGGTGAGGGTCGCCCTCGTTCATGCAGAGCGAACAGTGAGGGATCGCGCTCGTCCCGGGACGGACGTACGGTCGAAGCGTGACCTCCGCCTTCGCTCCCGACGCCCCCGCCGACCTCCCGCGCACCCTGGGCGCCCTGCGCGCCTCCGGGCACGAGTACCGCACCGTCAAGGACGAGCTGCGTGAGAACCTCGTGGCCGCCCTGCGTGCCGGTCGCGACCCGTTCCCCGGGGTGGTCGGGATCGAGGAGACGGTCCGTCCGCAGCTCGAGCGCGCGCTGCTCGCCGGGCACGACCTGGTGCTGCTGGGAGAGCGCGGGCAGGGCAAGACGCGGCTGCTGCGCACCCTCGTGGGCCTGCTCGACGAGTGGACGCCGGTGATCGAGGGGAGCGAGCTGCACGAGCACCCCTACGAGCCGGTGTCCGTGTGGGGACGGCGCACCGTCGCGGAGCACGGCGACGCGACGCCGGTGGCCTGGCGGCACCGCAGCGAGCGGTACGGCGAGAAGCTCGCCACGCCGGACACCAGCGTCGGCGACCTCATCGGCGACGTCGACCCCGTGAAGGTGGCGGAGGGCCGCACGCTCGGCGACCCGGAGACGGTGCACTACGGCCTGGTCCCCCGTACGAACCGCGGCATCTTCGCCATCAACGAGCTGCCCGACCTCGCCGAGCGCATCCAGGTGTCGCTGCTCAACGTGCTCGAGGAGCGCGACATCCAGGTGCGCGGCTACGCCCTGCGGCTCCCGCTCGACCTGCTGCTCGTGGCCAGCGCCAACCCCGAGGACTACACGAACCGCGGGCGCATCATCACCCCGCTCAAGGACCGCTTCGGCGCCGAGATCCGCACCCACTACCCGTTGCGGCTCGGCGACGAGGTCAGCCTGGTGCGGCAGGAGGCGGAGCTGCGCGCCCTCGTCCCCTCGCACCTGCTCGAGGTGGTGGCCCGGTTCACCCGGCTCGTGCGCGAGTCGCCGGCCGTCGACTCCCGCTCGGGGGTGTCGGCGCGCTTCGCCGTCGCCGCGGCCGAGTCGCTCTCGGCGTCCGCTCTGCGCCGCGCCGCGATCACCGGCGAGGACTCCGCGGTCGCCCGGGTCGGCGACCTGCCCGCGGTGGTGCCGACGCTGCGCGGCAAGGTCGAGTTCGAGGTCAGCGAGGAGGGCCGCGAGGACGACGTGCTCCAGCACCTGCTGCGGCGCGCGGTCGCCGAGACCTTCCGCGCCCGCCTCGGCGGCGTCGACCTCGCCGCGCTCGTCGAGCGGGTCGACGGCGGCGGCACCATCGAGGTCGGCGACCTCGTCACGAGCGAGGACGTGCTGCGCCGCGTCGGCCCGCTCGAGGGCATGGGCCGGCTCGTCACCGCGCTCGAGGGCGACGACGCGGCCGCCGAGTCGCCCGGCGTCGTCGCCTCGTGCCTCGAGACCGCCCTGGAGGGCCTCTACCTCACCCGGCGGATCTCCAAGGACGAGGTCCCCGGCGGTGGCCGCGCCGTCTACGGCGGCGCGTGAGCATGCGCTCAGCCGGCGATGCGCTCCACGGTGACGGCCGTGCCGTACGCCGCCACCTCGTTCATCATGTCGGCGATCTCGCCGGTGTCGAAGCGCATGCCCACCACCGCGTTGCCGCCCACCTGCACGGTCGCGTAGCGCAGCCGCTCCACCGCCTCGAGTCGGCTGTCGGACAGCAGCTGCGTGTAGCCCTTCACCTCGCCCCCGAACATGGTGCGGAAGCCCGCGCCCATGTTGGAGAAGGCGTTGCGCGCGCGCACGGTGATGCCGAACACCTCGCCGTGCACCTGCGTGATGCGGTAGCCCGGGAGGTCGTTCGTCGTCACCACCAGGATCGGCGGGCCGGAGTAGCGCGCGGGGCCCTGGCCGATGGCGGCGTCGGGCTGCTCGGAGATGGAGGCCTGGACCTGGTCGGTCCACTGCTGCCCGTCCCAGAGCCGCAGCTGCTTCGGGTTGTCGGGGTTGGGGTACCAGCCGGCGGGCGTCGAGGTCGTCATGCCGCCAGGGTAGGTGCGGAGGTGTCCGGGTGAGCCGCTATCGCTACGGCGCGTACGACGACGGTCCCGACCCGCTGGCCGAGCCCTACGACGCGGCCCGCGCCGTCGACGAGCTCGGCGACCGCGTGCTCGACGGCTCCGGCGTCCGTGACGCGCTGCGCGAGCTGATGCAGCGGGGCACCGACGGCCTGCGCGGCCTCGACGACCTCATGCGTCGCGTCGCGCAGCGGCGGCGGTCGCTGGAGCGGTCCGGGCGCATGGACGGCATGCTCGAGCGCGCCCGCGACCTGCTCGACCGCGCCGTCGAGGAGGAGCGCCGCGCGCTGTTCCCGGACCCCTCGGACGACGCGCGCTTCCGCGAGGCGCAGCTCGACGCCCTGCCGCCGCAGACCGCGGCCGCCGTGCGCGAGCTGAGCGACTACGACTGGCGCTCCCCCGAGGCGCGGGCGGCGTACGACGAGCTGCGCGACATGCTGCGCCGCGACGTGCTCGACCAGCAGTTCCGCGGGATGAAGCAGGCGCTGGCGGACCCGGCCGGGTCCGAGAGCCGGCAGGCGCTCAAGGACATGATGGGCGACCTCAACCAGCTGCTCGAGAAGCGTCAGCGCGGTGAGGACACCGAGCAGGACTTCCGCGACTTCATGGACCGGCACGGCCAGTTCTTCCCGGAGGACCCGCAGTCGCTCGACGAGCTGCTCGACCAGCTCGCGCGGCAGGCGGCCGCGATGCAGCGGATGCTCGACTCGATGTCGCCCGAGCAGCGCCAGGAGCTCATGGAGCTGATGGTGCAGGCGCTCGGCGACCTCGACCTCGCCTCCGAGATGGGGCGGCTCACGGACAACCTGCGGATGATGCGCCCGGACCTCCCGTGGAGCGGGCGCCAGCGGCTGCGCGGCGACGAGCCGCTCGGGCTCGGCGACGCCACCGAGGCGCTCGCCGACCTCGCCGACCTCGAGCAGCTCTCCGACGCGCTGGCCCAGGACTACCCCGGGGCGAGCCTCGAGGACGTCGACGAGGAGGCCGTGGCGCGCGCGCTCGGCCGACAGGCAGTCGACGACCTGCGCCGGCTCCAGGAGGTGGAGCGCGAGCTCGAGCGGCAGGGCTACCTGGTGCGGCGCGGCGGCGACGTCGAGCTCACCGCCAAGGCGATCCGCCGCATCGGCCAGACGGCGCTGCGCCGCGTGTTCGCGTCGCTGGAGTCCGGCGGGCGCGGCGACCACGACGTCCACGACGCGGGGGCGGCCGGCGAGCTCACCGGCTCCACCCGCGAGTGGCGCTTCGGCGACGAGCAGCCGCTCGACGTCGTGCGCACGGTGTCCAACGCGGTGCGGCGTCGCATGATCGACCCCGACGGGCCGCGGCTGCGGCCGGAGGACTTCGAGATCCGCGAGACCGAGCGGCGCACCCGGGCGGCGGTCGCGCTGCTCGTCGACCAGTCGTTCTCCATGGTCATGAACGACACGTGGCGCACGGCGAAGACCACCGCGATGGCGCTGCACGCGCTCGCCTCCACGCAGTTCCCGGCCGACGCCATCGAGATCATCGCGTTCGCCAACCTCGCCCGGCGCATCGCCCCGCACGAGCTGCCCGACCTCGACGCCAACGAGGTGCAGGGCACGAACCTCCAGCACGCGCTGATGCTGGCCGGGCGGTTCCTCGACCGGCACCCCGACGCCGAGCCCGTGGTGCTCGTCGTCACCGACGGCGAGCCCACGGCGCACCTCGACCAGGACGGCGAGTGGTGGTTCTCGTGGCCGCCTGGCTCGGACACCATCGCGCTCACCCTCGCCGAGGTCGACCGCATGACCCGCCGCGGCGTCCCGATCTCGTTCTTCCGCCTCGGCGACGAGCCGCGGCTCGCGCAGTTCCTCGACGACGTCGCCCGGCGCAACGGCGGTCGCGTGCTCGCGCCCGAGGGCGACCGGCTCGGCGACTATGTCGTCAGCGACTACCTGCGCCGGCGCAACGGCCGGCGGCGCTCGGCCTGACGTCGTCGCGCGCGGCGGGGGGTCACCGGGCTCGCGCCTGCCGGGTGACAGGATCCGCCGTGTGACCGAGCCCGTCGACCGCCCCGCTCCCCCGCGCGAGGGTGCCGCAGTCGGCGGGTGGCTGGGCCGGACGTCGCTGTTCGAGGGGATGCCGCGCGAGGTCTTCATCCTCTCGATCGTCTCGTTCTGCGTCGCCCTCGGCTTCGGCATCGTGGGTCCGGCCCTGCCGATCTTCGCCGACGAGTTCGGCGTCACCGACCTGCAGGCCAGCGCCGTCGTCAGCGTCTTCGCCGCGATGCGGCTCGTCGGCGCGCTGCCCGCGGGGTGGCTCGTCGACCGGGTCGGCGAGCGCACCACGCTCGCGACCGGCCTCATCATCGTCGCGCTGTCCTCGGCCCTCGCGGGGCTGTCGGGCACCTACGTGCAGCTGATCGTGCTGCGCGGGGTCGGGGGCATCGGCTCGGCGATGTTCACGGTGTCCTCGCTCGCGCTGCTGCTGCGCATCGTCGGGCCCGATCAGCGCGGCCGGGCTGCGAACGCCTTCCAGGGCGGCTTCCTCATCGGCGGCGTGGTGAGCCCGGCCATCGGCGGCGTCCTGCTCGTCATCTCGATCCGCCTGCCGTTCTTCTTCTACGCCGTCACCCTCGCCGTCGCCGCGTTCGTGGTCATCGTCCTGATGGCGCACACGCACCTGCGCGAGCGGGTGCGCAAGGCCGCGCCGAGCGCGACCGGGCGTGGCTCGTGGGCGCTGCTGGCCGAGGCGCTGCGCAACCGCTCCTACGTCACCGCCCTGACGGTCAACCTCGGCAACGGTTTCGCGTCGTTCGGGCTGCGGTCCGCGATCATCCCGCTGTTCGTCGTCAACGGCCTGGGCCTGGACAAGTCCTGGGCCGGGTGGGGCGCGTTCGCCTCGGCGCTCGTGCAGTTCCCGTTCCTCGTGCGCGCCGGCCGGCTCTCCGACACCCGCGGCCGCAGGCTGGCGCTGATGATCGGCACGGGGGTGACCACCGCCGGGTTCGTCGTGCTCGCGCTCACCGGCCAGTGGTGGGGCTACCTCGCGGCGATGGGCGTGCTCGGCGCAGGTGCCGCGTTCCTCGGCGCCGGCCCCTCGGCGGTGGTCGGGGACGTCACCCAGGGGCGCCGGGAGGGTCCCGTGGTGGCGACGTTCCAGATGATGAGCGACGTCGGCGCGGTCGCCGGCCCGCTGATCGCCGGGCTGATCGTCACCAGCACCGGCTCCTACTCCGTCGGCTTCGTGGTGGGCGCCGTGGTGCTCGCGCTCACGTTCGTGATGTCGGCCACCATGCCCGAGACGCTGCGCCGCGCCGAGGCCCGCGAGCTCGGAACTCCCGCGACGGGCGAGGCCGAGGGCGGGCAGACTCCCGGGCCATGAGCGGGACGCAGAGCGAGTACGACGGCAACTTCGACTACTGGGAGAAGGCGGCCGCCACCCACGGCACGACCGAGAACGACCTGCACTACCACTTCGACAAGGTCGTCGAGGGCGGCTCGCTCATGACCCGGGCCGAGGAGCGCGCGCTCGCGGAGGCCATGGGCGGCACCGAGGACGACCCCCTGGCCGGGGTGCGCGACCGCGACGTGCTCTACCTCCAGAGCCATCTCGGGGCCGACGGCGTCGTGATGGCCCGGGCCGGTGCCCGGGTGACCTGCGCCGACTTCTCGCCCACCGCCCTGGCCCGGGCGGCCGAGCTCGCCGAGCGGGTCGGCGTCACGATCGAGACCGTCGTGTGCGACTCGCGCGACCTGCCGGCCTCGCTGCACGGGCGCTTCGACCTCGTGTACGTCACCGTGGGCGCGATCTGCTGGATCGACGACCTCGACCTCTGGATGCGTCAGGTGGCCCTCGCGCTGCGACTGGGCGGGCGCCTGGTGATGGTCGAGATCCACCCGATGTACCAGATGATCGACGCCCGGAGCCCGGACCTCGTCGTCGACTTCCCCTCCGGCGGCGGCGCGGGGCTGAGCTACACCGGCACGGGCACCTACGCCGATCCCACGGCGCAGATCAGCTCGACCACGACGTGCTACGCCCACTCCGTCGGCGACATCGTCACCGGAGCCATCCGCGCGGGCCTGCGGGTGGACCTGCTCGAGGAGCACACCGCGATCGAGATCAACCCGCGCGGCGACGACGTGCTCACCCAGGGCGAGGACGGCCTCTACCGCCTGCTCGTCGGCCGCGGGGCGAACCCGGGCGAGGCCCCGCAGCCGCTGCCGGCGTACCTGACGCTGCTCGCGACACGGACCTGAGCGACGCCGCGGTTCCCGGCAGGATGGGTCCCGTGGCACCGAGACCGCTCGAGGAGATCGTCGATCCCGGCTGGGCCGCCGCGCTGGAGCCGGTGGCGGCCGACATCGCGCGCATGGGCGACTTCCTGCGCGCCGAGGTGGCCGCCGGCCGCGGCTACCTGCCGACCGGCGACCACGTGCTGCGCGCGCTCCAACGGCCCTTCGACGACGTGCGCGTGCTCGTGGTGGGCCAGGACCCCTACCCCACTCCCGGCCACGCCATGGGTCTGTCGTTCTCCGTGAACCCGGACGTGCGGCCGATCCCCCGCAGCCTCGCGAACATCTACCGCGAGCTCGTGGACGACACCGGGGTGCCGGAGCCGTCCAACGGCGACCTCTCGCCCTGGGCCGACCGCGGGGTGCTGCTGCTCAACAGGGTGCTCACCGTGTCGCCGGGTCGGCCGGGCTCGCACCGCGGCAAGGGCTGGGAGGCGGTGACCGAGCAGGCGATCCGCGCCCTCGTCGCGCGCGACCGCCCGCTCGTCGCGGTGCTCTGGGGCCGCGACGCGCAGAGCCTCATCCCCATGCTGGGCGCCACCCCCGTGGTGGCCAGCCCGCACCCGAGCCCGCTCTCGGCCTCGAGCGGCTTCTTCGGCTCCCGGCCGTTCACCCGGGTGAACGCGCTGCTGTCCGGACGCGATGCCGAGCCGGTGGACTGGGCGCTCCCCTGATCCCGCGGCGCCGCCGTCTGGACACACACCGTTAAGTGGAGTAAGCAGACGCCCGACGACACCGGCACCGCACCTCGGGAGGCACTGCCGTGGAACACCCGCGAGACGTGGTCGACCTCCGACTCGCCCCCGTCACCCTGGCCGTCGATCGCGAGCTACAGCGGCTCGGCGACCGCGAGACCGACGAGGTGCGCTACCTCGTGAGCCTCGGCTCGGACATGAAGCTGCGCGACGAGGAGGAACGGGCCTCGGCGCTCGTGCGCGCGGCCACCCACACCGTGGACCTCGGCGGCTGGGAGCCGAGCTGGGACGGGCGCGGGCTGCGCCTCACCCACGGCGAGCACACCCTCGTGCTCGGCGTCTCGGCGACGCTGCTGGACTTCGTCCGCACCGGCTGACGCCCTGCCGACAACCTCGGCACGACCGGTGAAGCGGGGGTGCTGACCGGCCTCGGCCGTGTCAGGCGGTGTGGTCGGTCCAGGCCGACCCGTCCCAGTAGCGCTGGCCGCCCGGCCGGCCCGGGTCGGCGTACCAGCCGGCGGGCGGCAGCGCGGCCGGCGCGGGAGCAGGGGCGGGGGCGGGCGCCGGGGTCGGCTGCTCGACCGGCGCGACCGTGGGCGCGCCGGGCTCGGCCGCCGGGTCGGGCGCGGAGACCGACTCCGGGATGACGGTGTCGCTGGCCTGCGACGGCTGCTCGAGGAACGGCTGGGCCACGGGCTCGGCTGCCAGCGTCGGGTCGGCCGAGGGCGCCGCGGGCTGCGTCGGCGCCGGGGCGCCGTACGGGTTCTGCGCGGGCGGCTGCTGACCGGAGGCGGGCTGGCCGTACTGGGGCTGGCCGACGGGCTGCCCGTACTGCGGCTGCCCGTACTGCGGCTGCCCGTACTGGGGCTGGCCGTACTGCGGCTGGCCGGCGTACCCCGCCGCGCCGTAGGCCGGTGCGCCGTAGCCCGCGCCGGCCGGGGGCCGCTTCGAGCGTGACCGGCGCACCAGCCCGACGATGAGCACGATGAGGCCGATGAGCCCGAGCAGGGCGCCGAGCCCGATCGCCGCCAGCCACGGCAGCACGCGCAGGAACTCGGTGAACGACGGCGCGATCACGACCTCGGAGCCCTCGGTGCTCACCTGGATCCGGTAGGTGCCGGTGGAGGGCGCCTCGAAGGTCGCCACGGCGCCGAAGGTGGTGCCGTTGTTCGTGTAGGTCTGCACGGAGTCGCCGGAGTCGACGATGGCGACGTCCGTGCCGTCCGGCGCCGTCACGGTGATGTCGCTCGCGACCACGTTGCCGGTGAGCGGGTCGTTCGCGGTGCCCGTGCCGCCCGTGGACGCCTCGTAGACGGCTTACGTCGTGCCGCCGGTGAGCGGGCGCTGCACGTCGAGCGGTGTCGGCAGGGGCGAGCCGAACTCCCGCACCAGGTCCGCCGCCGATCCGGCGACACCCACGATGCCGACGACCACCGCCACGATGCCGGCGAGGAGCAGCACGACGCCCGTGACGATGGCGCCCTTGCCCTTCGGTGCGACGGCTGCCGGCTGCTGCGGCGTCAGCGACCATTCCTGTGCCATGACTGCTCCCCGGGTCCGTGTCGGGACCCACTATGCCGCGCGGGGCGGGTGCGACGCGCCGCTCGCGGCCATCGCGCCCGGTGGTCAGACCACGTCGTCGAGGGCGTCGTGCAGGAGCGCCGCCGCGGCCGCCGGGTGGTCGGGCGCCAGCAGGCCCGCCGCGGCGATGACGTAGCGACGGTCGACCGTGACCCTCGGGGACGCCGGCACGCGCCAGCCGCCCGCGTGGTCGGTGGTCACGGGCGCGAGCATCCGCACGAGCAGGGCAGGGTCGGCGTGCCGGAACACGCCGCCGCTCGCGACCACCAGCGACACCCGGCTCAGGTCGCGTCCCGGGGTGCGGCCCTCCGCGGTCTCGGCGGGGCGGGCGTGGCGGCGCAGGGCGACCGTGAGGGCGAGGCGGGCGAGCTCGGCGTCCTCGTCCCGGTCCGCATCGGTGGACGGCAGCCAGCCCGGCTGCTCGTGCCGCACGTCGGCGGCCCTCGCCAGCGCGTCGTACGCCGGACCGGGCGCGACCAGCCGCTCCGCCAGCGCGGCGCCGACGACACCCGTGGCGCCCCAGCGCATCCCGAGGTCGCCCTCGACAGTGCGGCCGCGCCACAGCACCTCGACGACCTCGCGGTGCAAGGACGACTCCTCGGCGTCCGGGGTCAGCGCGGAGTACACGTCCGTGGTCGCACCGCCGACGTCGACGAGCAGCACGTCGCCGTCCACGTGGTCGGCGAGCAGCTCGATGCCGGCGAGCACGAGATCGGGGGTGGCGCCGCGCACCAGCCGGGCGAACCGCGGGCCGCGCGTGAGCCCCTTGCCGCCGATCACGTGGCGCACGAACACGTCGCGGATGGCGGCGCGGGCCGGCAGCGGGTCGAGGACGCCGATGCGCGGCAGCACGTTCGGGCACGCCACCACGGTGCGGCGGCGGCGCTCGAGCTCGGCGACGACGTGCTCGCGGGCGTCGGCGTTGCCGGCGACGACGTAGGGGACGCGCGGCCCGGACACGGACAGCCGGTGCGCGTTGTGCAGCAGCACCTCGGCGTCGCCGCCGTCGGTGCCGCCCACGAGGAGCACGACGTCGGGCCGGGAGGTCGCGAGGTCCGCCACCGCCGGCCGGTCGAGCGGCCCGCTGGAGACGTGCACCACCTTGGCGCCGGCCGAGAGTCCCACGCGCGCACCGGCTTCCGCGGTCACCACACGCTCGTAGCCGACCACCGCCAGGCGCAGGCCGCCCCCGGCCGAGGAGCACGCACGCACGTCCAGCGGCTCGCCGCCCGCCTCCGCGACGACGCGCCCCACGGCGTCGTCGAGCCCGGTGAGGACGTCGAGCCCTGGCCCGACGGTGGTGGGGACCGAGGCGGTGGCGAGCAGGCGCCCGGCGTCCCCCGGCGTCACCGCGACGGCGGCTGCCTTCGTGAAGGTCGACCCGGTGTCGACGCAGACGACGTACCCCGGGGTCACCCCAGCGCCTGGAGCACGTCGGCCACGAGGTCCTCGACGGTCTCGATCCCGACCGAGAGGCGCACCAGGTCCGGCGGCACCTCGAGCGCCGAGCCGGCGACCGAGGCGTGCGTCATCCGGCCGGGGTGCTCCACCAGCGACTCGACGCCGCCGAGCGACTCGCCGAGCGTGAAGACCTGCGTGCGGGCGCAGAAGTCCAGCGCCGCCTGCTCGCCGCCGCGGACCCGGAAGCTCACCATCCCGCCGAAGTCGCGCATCTGCTTGACCGCGACGTGGTGGCCCTCGTGGCCCTCGAAGCCGGGGTAGAGGACCTCCACCACCTCGGGGTGCTCGCGCAGCACCTCGGCGACCGCGCGCGCGTTGTCGCAGTGGCGGTCCATGCGCACGGCGAGCGTCTTGATGCCGCGCAGGGTGAGCCACGAGTCGAACGGGCCGGAGACCGCGCCCATCGCGTTCTGGTGGAAGGCGAGCCGCTCGGCGAGCTCGGGGTCGCTCGCCACCAGGGCGCCGCCCACCACGTCGCTGTGCCCCCCGAGGTACTTCGTCGTCGAGTGGACGACGACGTCGGCGCCGAGCAGCAGCGGCTGCTGGAGGTAGGGCGAGGCGAAGGTGTTGTCGACGACGAGCAGCGCCCCGGCGGCGTGGGCCACCTCCGCGATCGCGGCGATGTCCGCGACGCGCAGCAGCGGGTTGGTCGGGGTCTCGACCCACACCAGTCGCGTGCGGCCGGGCTGCACCGCCGCGGCCACGGCGTCGAGGTCGGTCAGCCGGGCGGGCGTGTGCTCGACGCCCCAGCGCGAGGCGACCTTGTCGACGAGGCGGAACGTGCCGCCGTAGGCGTCGTCGGGGAGGACGACGTGCGACCCCGGCTCGAGCACCGTGCGCAGCAAGGTGTCCTCCGCGGCCAGCCCCGAGGCGAAGGCGAGCCCGCGGGTGGTGCCCGCGGCGGCGCCGGCCGGGTCCTCGAGCGCGGCGAGGCACTCCTGGAGCGCGGTGCGCGTGGGGTTGCCCGACCGTGAGTACTCGTAGCCGTTCCGCAGCCCGCCGACGCCGTCCTGCGCGTAGGTGGACACCTGGTAGATCGGCGGCACCACGGCACCGGTGGTGGGGTCGGGCTCCTGCCCGGCGTGGATGGCGAGGGTCTCGAACCCGGCGGCGTCGCTCACGGCGCCAGCGTAGCCCCGCGACGAGGGCCGTCATCCCGCGCGCGTCAGGCGGTCGAGGGGGACGCTGCCTGCTCGCGCCGGCGCTGCGCGTAGGCGCGCGCCTTCGCGCGGTTGCCGCAGATCGCCATGATGCACCAGTGCCGCCGGTGGGTCGGGTCGTGGAACAGCCAGCCGCAGCCGGCCCCGCCGCACCGGCCCACGTGCGCGGCGCCGCCCGAGGCCATCAGGTCGTAGGCGGCCAGGGCTGCCCGGTGCACCGGCAGGGCCGGCCCGGCCCGGTCCGGGTCGCCGCCGTCGAGCACCACGCGCCCGTCCACGAGCGGCTCGAGGCGCGAGACACGCGTGGCCCGCTCGACCGCTGCGGCCAGTACGGCGAGATCGGCCTCGTCCGGGTGCCGGCCCGCGCCGCCGGCGGTGGCCACGGCGTACCAGGCCTCGCGCAGCTCGATCGCGGCCCGCACCTGCCGGGTCGCGAGCGCGGGGCGCTCGGCCGCCTGCCGGCGCAGCAGGCGCACCTCGCCGGGAGACACCAGCCCGACGTCGCCGGCCCACACGGCGAGCGCGTCGTAGGACACGAGGTACTCGCGCGGGCGATCGGTGCCCCAGCCCGCCCTCGTGTTCGCGATCTCGAGGGCGACATGGCCCGACACGGCGTCGGGCACGAGCTGCCCGGACACGCGGTGGTTGGCCATCGTCCCGCCTCGGCGCTGGATCGTTGCTAACCGGATATTGCCATGAAGCGGTTAGTGGTGTCAGGGTCGGGCCGGAGACGGAGGTGCTGGTGGGCGCGGTCGGCCGGCTGACATGGGCACGCCTGCGGCACCGGCCCGCGCACTGGGCGATCCTGGTCCTCGGCGTGGCGGTCGCCCTGGCCCTGCCCGTGCTCAGCGCCGCCACGGGCCGCGTGGTCGCGGCGCGTGCGCTCACGCACGCGGTCGACCAGCTCCCCGCGGGCGAGCGCACGGTCATCGCGTCGTACGGCGGCACCGCGGATCCTGCGCAGCAGTCCGTCGACGCCGGCATCGTGCGGGCCGGCATCGCCCGGCTCACCTCCGCCCGGATCACCCACCAGGTGCTCTACGGGCCGATCGCGGACACCGCCGGCGCCACGTTCCGCCTCGCCGCGACGGACGACCTCGCCGCCCAGGTGCGCCTCACGTCGGGCCGCCTCCCCGGCTCGTGCGCCCCGACGCGCTGCGAGGTGGTGCTGGTCGGGGCGACGGTGCCACCGCGGCTCGACCCCTCGCTGGGACTCGTCGTCGTGGGGACGGCCACCGCCGAGGACCCCCTGCTGCTCCCCGGCACGTTCGACCCCGGGCCGGCCGCGCACATCCTGCTCGGCTCGGATCCCGATGCGCTGCAACGGCTCTCGGCGTTGCAGCAGTTCCCCCGCGGCAGTGGATGGGTGGCCGCCCTCGACACCTCGCGCATCGTCTCGATGGGCGTGCCGGCCTACGCCGCGCTGTCCCGGTCGGTCGCCGACGAGCTCTCGCTCGAGGTGCGCGCCCTCGTCCTGTCGGTGCCGGACGACGCGCTGCTGCGCGAGGACGCCCGCGCCGCGGCGTCGCAGGGGCGCTTCGCCCTGCTCGGCGGCGCAGCCGCGGTGCTGGTGCTGGGCTTCGTCCTGGTCGCTGCCGTGGGACTGCGGCGCGAGCACGCCGAGGCGGCCGCGCTGCTGCGGCGCCGCGGCGCCTCGCGCCGCTCCCTCGTGGCCTTCGCCGGTCTCGGGACGGCGGCCGCCGTGGCCGTCGGCGCGCTGGCCGGCACGCTGATCGGTGCCGCTGCCGCGTGGGCCATGGCGGCCACCACGAGCCCGCAGCCACCCGTCGGCCCTCTGGTCGCCGGCGCGCTGCTCGACGCGCTGCCCGCCTCTCTGCTGCTCGTGGTCGCCGCCGTCGTCCTCACGTCGGCGGTGCTGGTGTGGCCCTCGGCGCGCGAGGGCACGGCGTGGCACGTCGTCGAGCTGCTCGCCGCCGTGTGCCTGCTCGCCGTCGCGCTCGCCGCCGGGCGGGGGGCGGTCACGGCGGGCACGTCGGGCGGCGACCCGCTCTCGCTGGTGCTGCCGGTGCTCGCGCTCACGGCCGGGGGGCTGCTCGCCGCACGCCTGTGGGTGCCGCTCGCGGCGGCGGTGAGCCGTCACCTGCCCGCCCGCGCCGTGGGCGCGCGGCTCGCGGCGTCCGGCGGCGTGCGCCGCCCGCTGCGCACGGTCGTCACGGTCGGGTTCGTCACGGCCGCGGTCGGCACGGTGGTGTTCGCCGGCTCCTACCGGGCGACGCTGGCGGCGAACGCCGCCGACACCGCCGCCTTCGACGTGCCCACCGACGCGCGCGTGACGATCGGCGCGGACGGCGTCGACCCGCTCACCCTCGAGGCCGCCGCCCCGCTGCCCGGGACGGCGTGGCCGGTGCTGCGCTCGGTCGCCGGGGTGCGCACGTCCGCCACGAGCGGCGACGCCGTCGCCCTCCTCGGCGTCGACCCGGACGTGCTGCCGCGCCTGGCCCGGTGGGACCGCACCGTGGGCGCGTCCTCCGGCGCCGACGCGGCGGCTCTGGTCGCCGCGCCCACCCCCGCCGCCGGGGTCCCGATCGCGGACGGCGCCCGCACGCTGAACCTCGGGGTGGTCTCGTGGAGCCGCTCCGCCGTCGGCGTCGTCGACGTCGTCGCCTGGGTGTCCACGCCGGACGGGCGCGAGTCCGGTGTGCCGCTCACGCTCACGGGCGACCGGCTCACCGGGGCGCTGCCGGCCGGCACCGGCCGCACGCTCACAGCCCTCACGCTGCGGGAGAACCCGCAGGACGCGACCCGGCGCCAGCACCGCATCGGCGAGGGCGGCACCGTCGACGCCGTGCTCTCGGGCCGGGTGGTGCTGGCACCGCCGCCGGGGGGCTCGTGGGACGGCTGGTCGTCGGCCACCGCGACGACGTCCTCCGACGCGTCCGGCCTCGCCGTCGCCTACCAGCTCACCGGCACCGTGGTGGTGGTGCGGCCCGGGCTCGTGGGACGGGCGCCCGTGCGCGTGCTGGTCGACCCGACGACGGCGTCCCTCGGCACCACGCTGCGGCTCGACCTCGGCGGTGGCGACGCCGTGGCCGCCCAGGTGGTGGGGACGCTCCCCCGGTTCCCGACGTCCGGCCCGCGGTTCGTCGTGGCCGACCTGCGCGCCCTGGGCGCCGCGCTCGACGACCACGAGCCCGGCACCGGCGCCCCGCGCGAGGTGTGGGCGGACGCCGGCGGCGACCCGGCCGTCGTCTCCGGGCTCGACGCGCGGCTGGCCGCGGCGCCCTGGGACGGTGCCACCGTCGAGCGGCGCGACGAGCGCCGGGCGGCGCTGGAGTCCGACGCCGTCGCGCAGGGTGCGGCCTCGCTGCTCCTGGTGGCCGCGGCCGTCGCCCTGACCGTGGCGCTGCTCTCGCTCGTGCTGCTCGTGGCCGGCGAGCGGCGCGACGACGACGGCGTGCTGCTGGCCCAGGAGGCCGACGGCGTCCCCACCTCGACGCTGCGCCGCAGCCTCTGGTGGCGCGCAGTCGGCGCGGCCGTCCCCGGCCTGCTCGCGGGCGGCGTGGTCGGCCTGCTCCTCACCCGCGCGGTGTCGTCGCTGGTCGCCCTCTCCGCCGGCGGCACGTCGCCGGTGCCGCCCCTGGAGCCCGCGGTGGGGCCCGGGTGGACATCGGCGGTGCTGCTCGCCGGGCTCGGCCTGGCGCTGCTCGTGTGCGCGCTGGTCGCGGGCCGGATGCTGCGCTCCGCCTGGCCCTCGAGGCCGGGGCAGGAACTGCGATGAGCGCTCCCGCCGTCGAGGCGCACGACCTCTTCTGCCTCTACTCCTCGCCGCACGGCGCGGTGGCGGCGCTGCGCGGGCTCTCGCTCGTCGTGCCGCGCGGCGAGCGCCTGGTCGTCAACGGCCCCAACGGGTCCGGCAAGTCGACGCTGCTCTCGGTGCTGGCGGCGGAGGTGGCGCCCAGCGCCGGGCGGGTGCGGGTGGCCGGCATCGACCTGGTGGGGGCCGACGAGGCCACGCGCACCGCGCTGCGCCGCCACCGGCTCGGGCTGATCGACCAGAGCGCGCGACGCGCGCTGCGGCCCGAGCTCGACGTGCTCGACAACGTGGCGCTCCAGCTGCGCGTGGCCGGCATGGGTCGCGTCCGGGCGCGCGACCGCGCCCGGGAGATGCTCGACCGGCTCGACCTCGGCGGGCTCGCCGTGCGCCGGCCGGCCACGCTGTCCGGCGGCGAGGCGCAGCGGGTCGCCGTCGCCGCCGCGCTCGCGCACGGCCCGGAGGTGGTGCTCGCGGACGAGCCCACCGGCGAGCTGGACCCGTCGGCCGCCGACCAGGTCTACGACGTCCTCGCGCGGGCGGTCGCCGAGCTGGGCGCCACGCTGGTGCTGGTCACGCACGACCCTCGCGCCACCCGCGTGGCCGACCGCGTGGTGCGCATCCGCGACGGCCGGCTCTCCGAGCAGTGGGACCCGGCGGACCCGTCGTCGGAGACCCTCGTGGTGGACGACCGCGGCTGGGTGCGGCTGCCCGACGCGCTGCGGCACGGGGCCGGCGCTGCCAGCGGAGCGAGGGCGGTCGCCACACCCCGGGGCGTGCTGCTCACCGGCACCGGCGACGCGGTCCGACCCACCCGCGCGAACGAGCCGGCCGCGCCGTCCCGCGACGGCGAGGTGGTCGCGACGCTGGACGCCGTGGCCGTGGCCTACGACGGCGTCCGCGTCCTCGACGGTCTCGACCTGAAGGTGAGGTCCGGGTCGCTGACGGTGGTGTCGGGCCGCTCCGGCTCCGGCAAGTCGACCCTGCTGCGGGCGCTCACCGGCCTGGCTCCGGTGGACGGCGGATCGGTCACCCTGCTCGGTCGCCGGCTCGACGAGCTCGACCGCGACGGGCGGGCCGCCGTGCGGCGCTCCGGCGTCGCCGTCGCGGCGCAGGGCGGCTCGCTGGTGGAGACCATGCACGTGCGGGACAACCTGAGCCTCGCTCGGACGGCGCGCGGCCTGCCTGACGACGACGACCTCGTCACGAGCTTGTGCGACCTGCTCGGGCTGACCGCGCTGGGCAGCCGGCCGGTGTCGGCGCTTTCCGGCGGCGAGCGCCAGCGGGTGGCGGTGGCGCGCTGCCTGGCGGTGCGCCCGCGGGTCGCCGTGCTCGACGAGCCCACCAGCCAGCTCGACGAGGGCAACGCCGAGATCGTCGCGCAGGCGCTGCGCGAGGCCGCGCGCGACGGGTGCGCCGTCGTCGTGGCCAGTCATGACCCGGTGCTGGTCGACGCCGCGGACACGGTGGTCGACCTCGGCCGAGCACCGGGGACGCCGCGCGCTGACCGCCGGTGACCGCCCGGATCAGACCAGCTCGTCGACCGGCGCCTCGGCGGTGGCCTCGTGCACGTCCGGCGCCGCGGGAGGGCGGCCCGGGTGCGCGACGGTGAAGGTGTCGATCGAGCCGCGCATCGACTCGGCCAGCGCCGCGAGCTCGCGGGCCGACGACGCCGCCTGGCGCGAGCCGGCGCTGTACTGCCGCGACACCTGCGACACCTGACCCATGGCGAGCACCACCTGGTCGGACGCCGAGCGCTGCTGCGCCGAGGCGATCGAGATCTCGCGCGTGGCCGTGGTGGTCTCGTCGACCATGTCGGCGATGCGGTCGAGCGCGGCCGCCGCGTCGTGCGCGACGATGCGGGCCCGGTCCACCTCGCGCTGGCCCTCCTCCGCGACGAGCACCGTGGCGCCCGCCTCGGTCGCGATCCGGCCGACGAGGCCCTGGATCCGCGTCGTCGACGCGCGGGCCCGCTCGGCCAGGCGCCGCACCTCCGCTGCGACGACGGCGAACCCCGCGCCGTGCTCGCCCGCTCGCGCCGCCTCGATGGCGGCGTTGAGCGCCAGCAGGTTGGTGCGCTCGGACAGGTCGTCGATCACCTCGAGGATGCGGCCGATCTCCCGGCCGGTCTCCCCGAGCGACACCGCGCGCTCGGTGATCCGCTCGACCCGGTCGGCCACGACGTCCATCGCCTCGACCGACTGGCCCACGGCGAGCCGGCCCTCCTCGGTGAGTCGCAGGGTGTCGCCGGCCACGCGCGCCACCTGCTCGGAGGTGAGCGCGATCTGGGCCGCGGTCGCCGCGAGCTCCTCGATCGTCGCCGTCGTCTCGGCCACCACGCTGGTCTGCTCCGCGGCCGCCGAGGCCTGCTGCGTGGCGCCGGCGCGCAGCGCCGTACTGGCCTCCGCGAGGGCGCCGCCGTACTCCTGCGCCTGCGCGACGAGCCCGCGCAGCCGGGCGATCGTCGAGTCGAACGACGCCGCCATCGCGCGCAGGTCGCTCTCGGCGAAGTCCTCCACCGGGATCGCCGCGGCGAGGTCGCCCTGCGCGACCCGGCCGAGCGCCTCGGACATGTCGGCGAGGCGTCGCTGCAGCCGCACCGCCTGCTCGGCCTCGGCGCGCCGGCGTCGGCGCACCTGCACCACCCACGCGACGGCGCCGGCCAGCCCCACGACGAGGAGCAGCGCACCCAGGCCGCCCAGCAGGAGCGCGGCCAGCTGCTCGCCGGACGCCGCCACGGCGGCCACCGGCTCGGAGACGCTCACCACCCAGTCGAGGTCGACCGCGCCCGGCAGCGCGGCGTCGTAGGAGGTGCGCTGCCACGCCGTGACGAACCCGGCGTCGGCCACGACGCCGCCGGACCCGTGGCCGAGGTCGACCCCGAGGTGCATCACCGCCTCGCCTGCCGACTGCACCCCGAGCTGCGCGCCCGCGGGCAGCGAGCGGGCGGCCGCGGCGGTGAGCTGCGGCACCGAGGACTCGATCTCCAGCACCCCGGCCGGCTCGCCCGCCGGGCCCACCGCCGTCACCGTGGTGACGACGGGGTCGACCACGGTCACCGACGCGTGCGGCTCGGTCGTGTACGCCGTGCCCGGTCCCTGCGCGAGCGCCGTCGCCAGCCAGGGCGAGCCCAGTCCGGTGCGCATCAGCGGCAGGGGGCCGTCGGCCGTGGGCGTCGTCGTGTCGAGCACGCGCAGCACCTCGCGCCCGCTGGTGGTGCGCAGCCGCGCCACCGCGACGAGCCCGGGCCGCAGCTCGGTGAGGGCGACGAGCGGCCGCCGGGCCGCCTCCTGCTGGGCCGGCGTCGGCGCCGTCGGCGACGTGAGCACCGCGGCCAGGGCCGGGTCGCGCCCGGCGAGGAGCGCGGCCAGGCGCACGACGTCGACCTGCCGCGAGACCTGCGCGGACGCCTCGCGCGCGGCGGAGGCGAGGGTGAGCTCCTGCTGGCTCTCGGCCTCGTGGGCCCGCGACGCGACGGCGACCGCGAGGACGCTGGCCGAGCTGATCAGCACGAGGGCGAGGGCGAGCGTGACCGGCACGACCCAGCGCAGCCGCAGTCGCGGGCCGACCCGGCCGGATGCCCAAGGCGGCACGGCGCGGCCGGGCGTCGGCTCCCCGCCGACCCCCGCATCGGGGTCGACGTCGTCGACCCGCTCCGGCGTCCTCATGACCGTGCGCCCCTGCCCGCTCTGCCGTTCCGGATCCGCGACGGACCCCTCAGTACCGTCGCGCGTGCCCTCCGGTGAGGCATCGGCAGCATCGGGCCGGGGTTGAGCCGGCCGGGCGGTCGCTCACCCGCACGCGGGACCCGTCGTCGTCGCGCCGCGGCCCGGCCGGGGCGACGTCATCGGTCGGTAAGGACCCGGGGGAAGCCCCGGGCCTGCCGCGCGGTTGGGATGGGTGCGGGTCAGCGGTTGCCCACACCGCGACCCCCGGAGAGGCTGGTCCCATGTTCCTGTTCGGCTCCTCGGCCAAGACCCGGATGGTCACCCCCGACGACGCCCTGCCCGGTCGCCCCACCCGCCCGTTCGCCGTGCCCGAGCGCCACGAGGTGCTCGGCACCCCGCTCGAGGGCCCCTTCCCCGAGGGCCTCGAGCACCTCTACGTCGGCCTCGGCTGCTTCTGGGGCGCGGAGAAGCGCTTCTGGCGGCTGCCCGGCGTCTACACCACCGCCGTCGGCTACCAGGGCGGCGTGACGCCGAACCCCACGTACGAGGAGGTGTGCACCGGCCGCACCGGGCACGCCGAGAACGTGCTCGTCGTGTACGACCCCGCCAAGGTGTCGACCTACGACGTCCTCAAGGTGTTCTGGGAGAACCACGACCCGACCCAGGGCTACCGCCAGGGCAACGACGTCGGCACGCAGTACCGCTCGGCGCTCTACACGACCACCGACGAGCAGGCCGCGCTGGCCACCGCCACGCGCGACGCCTACGAGAAGGTCCTCGTGGCCAAGGGCTTCGACCCCATCACCACCGAGGTGCTCTCCGCGGAGGGCCTGCCGTTCTACTACGCCGAGGACTACCACCAGCAGTACCTGTTCAAGGTGCCCCACGGCTACGACTGCCACGCGGAGACCGGCATCGCCCTTCCCCCGCTGTGACGCCCGCACTGCGGTGACCCCGTGACGACGCTCGGCCCGGTCTCTCCGACCGGGCCGAGCGTCGTCGTCAGACCCCCTTGTAGTTCAGGATCTGCGACAGGGTGTGCAGCGGACGGACCAGGTCGCGCTGGTCGTCCATCACCTCGTCGATGTCCTTGTACGCCGCGGGGTGCTCGTCGACCAGCCGTGCCGCGTCGCCGGCGTTCCACGTGCGGCCCTCCATGGCCGAGCGCAGCGACTCGACCGAGAGCGCCTTCGTGGCCGCGGAGCGCGACATCCGGCGTCCCGCGCCGTGCGAGCACGACTCGTACGACGCCGGCGACCCGAGGCCCTCCACGATGTAGGAGCGGGTCCCCATCGAGCCGGGGATGATCCCGAGCCGGCCGGCGTCCGCCCGGATTGCGCCCTTGCGGGTGATCCAGAGGTCGCGACCCCGGTGGTGCTCCTGCTGCGTGAAGTTGTGGTGGCAGTTGATCTCCTCCACCGGCTCGAGCGCCCGGCCGAGGAACGCGGCGAACTCGTCCAGGACGATCCGCAGCATCCGCGCCCGGTTGGCCGCGGCGTACTCCTGCGCCCACAGCAGGTCGCGGACGTAGGCCGTGAACTGCGCGGTGCCCTGCGGGAGGTAGGCGAGGTCCGGGTCCGGCAGGCTGATGAACCACTGCTTCATCAGGCCCTGCGCGGCCTTGATGTGCGCCGCGGCCAGCTTGTTGCCGACACCGCGCGACCCGGAGTGCAGCACGACCCACACGTGGTCGCGCTCGTCGAGGCACACCTCCACGAAGTGGTTGCCGGACCCGAGCGAGCCGTACTGCTCCCGCGCCGTGCGGTCGAGGCCGCGCTGCGCGAGGTCCGTCGCCGGCTGACGGGTCACGACGCGCAGGACGTCGACGTCCTGGTCGCCATGGCCCTTCCCGACGCCGGCCGGTACGGAGCCGGAGATCCGGCCGTGCAGGCCGGTGAGCGTGTCGGGCAGGTCGTGCGACGTGAGACCGGTGTCGACGGCGGCCATGCCGCAGCCGATGTCGACTCCGACGGCCGCGGGGATGATCGCGCCCTCGGTCGCGATCACCGAGCCCACGGTGGACCCCTTGCCCACGTGGGCGTCGGGCATGAGGGCGAGCGGCGTGACGACGAACGGCATCGACGCCGTGCGCGCTGCCTGGGCGAGCGCGTCCGGCTCGATCGTGGACGCCCACGACAGCACGGTGCCGTGCGCCGTGGCGGTGGGGCTCATGGGACTTCTCCTCTCGTGGTGGTGCTGCTGACGATGCCGCACCGCGGCCAGGGGACGGTCGCGGACGATCGGATGGGGACGGGGGCCGGCGTCGGGCCGGGCAGCCGGACGACGCGGCTGACGACGACCGAGGCGCGAGCGCACGGCGCACGGCCGGAGCGCGGACTGCTCGCCTCGGAGCGCGCCTGCTCGCCCCGGAGCGCGGCGTGCTCGCCCCGGAGCGGCCTGCTCGCGCCGCTGCGCGGACGACGACGCCGCTGCGCGCGGGGCGCCGTCCTCAGCGCTGGGGGCGGTCCTCGCGCCGACTGGGGAACGGATGGCCCAGGAGCCCGGCCCGGCGTCGATACGCGCAGCCGGGCGCCGGGCGCTCGCTGCGCCGGGTGCTCGTCGCGTCGACGGGGGTGTGCACGGGTGCTCCTCGGGATGGGGCCGGGCGGACCCCGGCCGCCGTGAAGGCTGGCCCACGCGACCGCGTCGGTCAACCGCGTTCCGGTCCGGACCCGTCGTTACTGCCCGAAGAACCGGATCCGGGCCCGGTCTCCGCGCTTTCGGGCCGTAACGACGGGGTCGGGCGGGGTCAGGGGTCGACGACGCGGCCCTGGGCGAGGTGCACGGTGCGGTCGGCGATCGCGATCACCCGGGGGTCGTGCGTGGCCACGAGCAGCGCCGTCCCCGCGCGGCCGGCGTCGCGCAGCGCCGCGAGCACAAGGTCGACGTGGTCGTCGTCCTGGTGGCTGGTCGGCTCGTCGAGCAGGGCGAGGGTGGGCGTGAGGGCGAGCGCCCGCGCGGCCGACACCCGCTGCTGCTCCCCCAGCGACGTGTCGGCGGCCGGGCGGTGCCCGATCTCGGCCAGCCCCAGCGCATCGAGCAGCGCGTCGTCGACGTCGCGCCCGCGCAGCGCGGCGGGCAGGCCGACGTTCTCGCGCACCGACAGCTCCGGGCTCACCGACGAGCGCTGCGGCATCAGCGCGACGGTGGCCCAGTCACCCCACGAGTCGGCCGCGCGGCCCAGCACCTGCACCGTGCCGTGGGTGGGGTGCGCGACGCCGGCCACCAGGTGCAGCAGCGTCGACTTGCCCGAGCCGGACCGGCCCGCGAGCACCACGAGCTCGGCCGGTCCCACCTCGAAGGAGACGTCGTGCAGCACGACGTCGGACGCCTCGGGCCCGAAGGCGTGCGTCACCCGGTCGACGACCACCACGGTGGCGTCCCCGGAGGCGGCGGCGCTCACGACCCCTCCCCCGTGTCGTGCGGTGGCCGCAGCCGCACCTCGGCGTCGCCCACCTCGAGCACGGCGCGCCCGTCCGGGAACAGCGCCAGGGCCGACGCCGGCAGCTGGAGCCGCCCGGCGGAGTCGATCGCCGCGAGCGAGACGCCGCTCTGCGAGCGCTCCGACGACAGGACGCCGTGCCGCAGCGCCAGCGTGCGGTCCACCGCCCGCATCGCGCGGTCGTCGTGGGTCGAGATCACTACGCACGCACCGGCTTCCGCGCGCCGGCGCAGCTCGGCGAGCACGAGGGCGGCGGACTCGTCGTCGAGCTCGGCCGTCGGCTCGTCGGCCACCACGACGTCCGCGCCCGAGAGCACCGCAACCGCCACGGCCAGCCGCTGCTGCTCGCCACCCGAGAGCTGTGCGACGTGCGCGGCACGCCGGTGCTCGAGACCCATGCGCCCGAGCAGCGCGGTGACGTCCTCGCCGTCGCCGCCGCGCAGCGCGGCGGTCTGGGCCAGCTGCTCCTGCGCCGTGAGGTGCGGGAACAGCACCTCCGTCGGGCGCTGCGCCACCCACGCGATGTGCTTGCGGCGCAAGGCCGCGAGGGCCGACGTCGACATCGCCGACGCCGCGTGCCCGAGCACCTCGAGGTCGCCGCCGGTCTGGCGTTCCCGGAGCGCGACGATCGAGAGCAGGCTCGACTTGCCGCTGCCCGACGGCCCGGTCACGGCGCTCACGGTGCCGGTGCGGAACTCCGCCTCGACCCCGCGCAGCGCCTGCGTCTCGCCGGTGGGGGCGGCGTACATCTTCACCAGCCGCAGGCAGCGCACGGCCACCTGGGACGCCGGCTCAGCTCCCTTCACGCAGCAGCACCTCCTCCGGCGACGGTCCGCGCGACGACGTCGTGGGGCGCACCCCGGACAGCCACGCCACCACGAGCATCACGAGCGCCACCGCGCAGGTGACCGCGACACCGGCCCACGTCGGGTGCAGCTCGTAGGCGGGGCTCGCGCCCCGGTCGAGGTCGAGCAGCAGGGGGCCGAGCGGCGAGACGAGCACGACCGACGCCACGGCCGCCACGAGCGCCACCACCACGAGCAGCCCGAGCTCCCACGTGCGCGCCGCCCCCACCCCGCGCCGCCCGACGCCGACCCGCACGAGCAGGGCGTCGGCCGCGCGGGAGCGGCGCACCATCCGGCGCGCGTACACGGCGGCGACCACCACGGACACGAGCGCGAGGAACGCGCCCACCGCGCCCTGGTAGCCGAGCGAGCGCGTCGCCGCGGCGATGGTGGGCGTCTGCGCGGCCTGGTCCGTCGTCGTCAGCGCGGTGGGCGTCACGCCGTGCTGCGCCAGGTAGTCGGTGAGCTCGCGGGAGGAGCCCGACGACCACAGCCAGGTCTCGGCGAACGGCCGGTTGGACAGCGTCTCGTCCGGCGGCGCGAGGCGCGGGTCGTAGCGCGCCTGGCTGGCGAACAGCGTGGGCGTGGCCGCCACGAGCATCGGCCGGCTGCGCAGCCCCGGGAACGCCGGCACGCTCGCCACGACCGACACGGGCGAGGTCCACGCCTGGCCGCTGAGCACCGCGAGGTCGCCGGCGCGCAGGCTCGGCTCGTTCACGGCGATGACCGGGATCGCCGCGCGCGACGGATCCTGCATCGCGACCGCGTCCGCGGAGGCCAGTGCGGTGACGGCGTCGCGCGCCCGGGCCATGGTGGCGCCCTCCCCCCAGTCGGCCACGGCGAGCAGCTGCGCCGGGTCGACGGCCATGAGGTCGCGGTAGCCGAACTCGCCGCTGAGCGACACGAGCGAGCGCCACACCAGCGTCATGCCGTCGGGCACCGGCGGCGTGCGGCCCTTCGGCACCTTCACGCCGGCCGCGAGCTCCTCGTTCGTCGGCAGGCGCGGCGCGTCGGGGTCGAGCAGCCACGAGCCGTCGATCTGGGCGACCGTGGCGGCGCCGTTCGCCACCGCCACCCGGTCCGCGACAGCCACCTGGGCCGCCGCGACGGCGGACATCGCGAACAGGGTCATGCCGAGGCCGAGCGCCATCACGGACACCACGAACGTCTGCTCGCTTCCGGCGCCGGCGAGGCGGCGGACGGCGAGCCAGCGGGAGGCGCGCGCGGCGCTGCGGGGCAGGGCCGCCGCGCGGCGGCGCGCGACCACCCGCACCGCCCAACCGACGAGCACCGCCACGAGCGCGCCGACGGCGGCGCACACCAGGGCGGGCACCGCGAGCGCGACCGGACCCGGCGACCTGGCCGGCGTCGTCCACGCCGCGACCGCGGCGACGACCGCACCCACCACGAGCACCGCCACCCACGGCACGCGCACGCGCGGTCGCGCCGTGAGGCCGCGCTCGAGCGTCACCACGGCCACGGCCCCCACGGCGCCGATCCCGACGACGCCGAGCAGCCCCACCAGCACGGCCCGCCGGGCGCCCGTGCCGACCGACGTCGCGAGCAGCGGCCCGGGGGGTCCGGCCGCGCGCAGCACCAGCCAGGCGACGAGCACGCCGAGCAGCACCGCGACGACGGCGGGCAGCAGCGCCTCGAGCGACCACAGGCCCAGCACCCGCACCGGCCCCACCCCCACGGCAGCCCCGTGGCGCAGCTCGCGCCGACGGTCGAGCACCAGGAGCACCGCGAGGCCGAGCGCTGTCAGCAGCCCCGCCGCCACGCCCGCGCCGGCGAGCAGGTCGCCACGCTGCCGGGTGAGCCCCGCGAGGAAGTCCGCCTCGGCCACCAGCGACTCGATCCCCGACACCACGCCGAGCCGCAGCGGACCGGGCGGCTCGCCGTTGGGCGCCTTCGTCTCGTCGCGCAGCTCCGCGACGCCGGCCGCGGTCACCTTCGCCGCGTCCAGCGTCAGTCCCGGGGCGAGCTCGGCGTTCACCCGCCAGATGAGGTCGTCGCCGATCGCCTGCGAGGCGCGGTCCACGGTGTCGACGTCGCCCACCACGAGGTAGGCGGGCAGCGTGGTGAGCGAGGCGTCGGTGGGCAGGCCGCCGACGCGCCGCGACCAGATGGCCGTGCCCGGCGGGTCGGCGGGGCGGCGTCCGTCGGCGGCGACGGCGTACGTGCCGGCCAGCGGCAGCGTGATCGTGGGCGGGATGGGGTCCTTCGGCCGCGGCGGGTGCGTGGTGCAGGTCCGGGCCCACGGACTGCCCGGTGATGGTCGGCGTGGTCAGCCCCGGGATGAGCGCCATCCGCTGCTGGTACACGACCTGGTCGGCGCTGCGCGGCGACCGGCCGCCCACGAGGCTCACGGCGGGAGAGTCCGACGTGCGGGCTCCCTCCGGCACGGTGGCCAGCGTCGCGGACAGGGCCGCCTCGCCGGCCAGCTGGCCGAACATCGGCGCCGACGCGGCGCTCGTGGTGGCCGCGAGCAGCGCGCCCACGAGCAGCACCCCGCCGCCCCCGCGTGTGAACGCGCGCAGCGGGGCGCGCTTCCACAACGGGGGGACCACGGGCACCACCTTGGCAGCATCACCCGGGCGCACCGGCGCCGTCCCCGTCGAAACCGAGCCGTGTCCCGCCCGGCCCCGCGGCTAGGGTCCGCGCATGGTGCAGGTGCGGCTCGAGCCGATGACCCAGGAGCAGTACGACGCCTACCGCGCGACCGCGGAGGAGGGGTACGCCGAGAGCATGCGCCTGGCCGGGGCCAAGGGCGACGCCGAGTCACGGGCCAAGGCGGCCGAGGACTACGCGCGCCTGCTCCCCGACGGGCTCGCGACGCCGGGTCAGCTCCTCTGGACGGCGTACGACGGCGAGCGCGAGGTCGGGATCCTCTGGGTCGCGCTGACCGACACCCCGGACGGCACCACCGCGTTCGGCTACGACCTCGAGGTGCCCGAGCCCCTGCGGCGGCACGGCTACGGCCGCGCGATCCTCGAGGCCGCCGTCGAGGAGCTGCGCGCGAGGGGCGTCGTCTCCGTAGGGCTCAACGTGTTCGGGCACAACCTCGGTGCCCAGGCCCTCTACGAACAGATGGGCTTCGAGGTCACCGCCATCCAGATGGTGCGCAAGCTCTGACGAAGGCGGCACGGGCGCGACGTCGACGCGCCGGCGTCAGTCGTTGCGGTGCTGCGTGATGTAGGCGACGAAGTCCGCCGGCGACAGCCCGCGCACCGAGTCGGGCAGCTCCTTGCCGTTGAGCACCAGGTTGGGCGTCCCGGGGATCCCGTTGTCCTGGAAGGCCTGGTAGGAGTTCGACGCCCAGCCCAGGTAGGTCTGCTGGTCGACGCACGAGTCGAAGGTCGTGAGCGCTCCCCCGCTCAGGCCGGCCGTGGCCCCGAACTGCTTCAGCACGTCCTGTGTGTAGCCCACGCCCTCGGTGGGCTGGTTGGCGAACACCGTGGAGTGGTAGGCCTCGCCGACGCCGGCGTCGATGGCGCAGCCCCATGCGGACGTGGCGCGGGCGGACGCGTGGTCGGTGCCCAGCCCCAGCTGGCTGTAGTCCAGAAAGATGGTCGGGCGGTAGACCACCTTCACGGTCCCGTCCTGCGCGAGCTTCTTCAGGCTGCTGCCGTAGGTCGCCTCGAACTCCTTGCAGATGGGGCACTGGAAGTCCTCCCACACCTGGAGGACCGGCGTGCCCGCCGCTGGGTCGAGGGGATAGCCGTAGGCCGTGTCGGAGTCGCTGCCGAGCACTCCCGTGGGGAGGGCGGCGCCGGGGTCGGGGGCGGGAAGCGTGACCGAGCCGCTGGGGGTGGAGGACTGCGCGTTGTTCCAGACGACGGCGCCGACGATGAGCCCCACGAGCACCACGAGCCCGAGCCCGATGAGGATCGAGGTGCGGCGCTGACGGGCCCGCTCGGCGCGCAGCGCCTCGGCGCGGGCGGCGGCCGCCTTCTCCCGGGTGGAGCGGGCGTCCTGCTTCCCGGGCTTGCCGGACTTCCCCGGCTTGCCGGGCTTCCCCTGCGCGCCGCCCTGGTCGGGCGTGTCGGGCTGGTCGGGCACTGGTCCCCCTCGGTCGGGCCGTCGTCGCGAGCCTAACGACCCCGTCGTGCGGAAAGGTTCCGGCCGCGCGCCGGGCGGGTGACGGCGCGTCGCCGCCGGCGCTCAGCTGGACAGGTAGTGCAGGAGGTCCTGCCGGGTCACCACGCCGGCCGGCAGACCGTCGTCGACCACGATCGCGGCGTCGGCCTTCTCCAGCGCCGAGACCGCCGCGGCCACGGGCTCGCCGGAGCCGATCATCGGCAGCCCGGCGCTCATGTGCTTCTCGACCGGGTCCGACAGGTGCGCCCGCCCCTCGAACAGCGCGTCGAGCAGGTCGCGGTCGACGACGGAGCCCACCACCTCGGCGGCCTTCACCGGCGGCTCGGCGCGCACCACGGGCATCTGCGACACGGCGTAGGTGCGCAGGATGTCGATCGCCTCGCGCACCGTCTCCTGCGGGTGCGTGTGCACCAGCTGCGGGAGGTCGACGGACTTGCTGCGCAGCACGTCGCCCACGGTGCGCTCGCCCGAGGTCTGGAGGAACCCGTAGTCGGCCATCCACTCGTCGTTGAAGACCTTGGACAGGTAGCCGCGGCCGCCGTCGGGCAGGAGCACGACGACGACGTCGTCCTTGGCGGCGCGGGCGGCGACCTCGAGCGCGGCCTGCACGGCCATGCCGCACGAGCCGCCCACGAGCAGGCCCTCCTCGCGCGCGAGCCGGCGGGTCATGAGGAACGAGTCGCGGTCGGACACCGCGACGATCTCGTCGGCCACCGTGCGGTCGTACGTCGTCGGCCAGAAGTCCTCGCCGACGCCCTCCACGAGGTAGGGGCGGCCGGTGCCGCCGGAGTAGACCGAGCCGACCGGGTCGGCGCCGATCACCCGCACCCGGCCGTCGCTGACGTCCTTGAGGTAGCGGCCGGTGCCGCTGATGGTGCCGCCCGTGCCGACCCCGGCGACGAAGTGCGTGATGCGCCCGTCGGTCTGCTCCCACAGCTCAGGACCGGTGGTCTCGTAGTGCGACCGGGGGTTGTGCGGGTTGGAGTACTGGTCCGGCTTCCAGGCGCCCGGCACCTCCTGCACCAGGCGGTCGGACACCGAGTAGTAGGAGCGCGGGTCCTCGGGGTCGACGGCCGTGGGGCACACGACCACCTCGGCGCCGTAGGCGCGCAGCACGTTCTGCTTGTCGGCGCTGACCTTGTCCGGGCACACGAAGATGCAGCGGTAGCCCTTGCGCTGCGCCACGATCGCGAGACCGACACCGGTGTTGCCGCTCGTCGGCTCGACGATCGTTCCCCCCGGCTGGAGCTCGCCGGAGGCCTCGGCGGCCTCGATCATGCGGGTGGCGATGCGGTCCTTCACGGAGCCGCCGGGGTTGAGGTACTCGACCTTCGCCAGGACGTCCGGGGCGTCGGGGCCGAGATGGGCCGTCACCGAGTGGAGCCGCACCAGGGGCGTGTGCCCGATCAGCTCGACCACGCTGTCGTAGACCTGCATGGCGCCGACCCTAGCCGCCCGCGAGGGGTGGTCCCGCCTCGAGCGGCGCACGCTGTCGCGGCACGCGCGGGGGACGGCGAAGCGGCCGGGTCGACGCGCCGGACGTGGCGAGGCCCACAGGACGGGCCCGAACAGCGGTGCATACGTCGGACCCAGAGGGGAGGATGTGGCCGTGCCCGCGACCTTCCCGGTGCTGCCGATCCGCGACGAGCGGGTGCGCCGTATCGCGTCCGCCGCCGCCAAGGGCGGCGGCGGGCTGCTCGGCGTCGGCACCGCGGTGGCGGGGGCGGCGGTGGGCGTGATGGTCGTCCAGGCGCGCCAGGCGCGGCGGGCGATCGGCCCCCGTCGCGGTGTCCCGCCGTACGCCGACGGCCGCTACCTGCCCCCCGGCTCGGACGCCGCGCGCGGCACCTCGCTGCGCCTGGCCGTGCTCGGGGACTCCGGCGCGGCCGGCCTCGGCGCCGAGCACGCGCAGGGCACCGCCGGCGGCCGGCTCGCGGCCGAGCTCGCGGCCGCCTCGCACCGGCCGGTGCTGCTCACCAACGTCGCCGTCGTGGGGGCCCAGAGCCGCGACCTCGAGGCTCAGGTGGAGCGAGTGCTCGCCGTCCGCCCGCACGTGGCCGTGATCATGATCGGCGCCAACGACGTCACGCACCTGGTGCGGCCGCAGAAGTCCGTCCAGCTGCTCAGCGAGGCCGTGGCCCGCCTGCGCGAGGCGGGCAGCGAGGTCGTCGTCGGCACCTGCCCGGACCTCGGCACCGTGCGGCCGATCGCCGCGCCGCTGCGCCAGGTGGCCGGCCGGATGTCGCGCGAGCTCGCCGCCGCGCAGGACATCGGGGTGCGCCGAGCGGGCGGGCGCCCGGTGCCCCTCGCCGAGAAGATCGGCGCCCTGTTCGCGGCCGAGCCCGAGGTGTACTTCTCGGCCGACCGGTTCCACCCCTCCGCCGAGGGCTACGCCGCGTGCGCCCACGCCATGCTGCCCGACGTCCTCGAGGCTGTGGGCCTGGCCCGCCCGGAGTCGGGCACGGGCCCGGTGCCGGCCCTCCCCGGCGCCTGAGAGCTCTGGCCAGGGCGTCGGGTCACAGGCGGCGGCGCAGGTCCAGCAGGACGTCGGCCGCCTCCACGAGGGCCGCCCGGGCCGCCTCCGCACGGTCCGTTGCAGCGGGCCCGGCCGCGGCGTCGAGCAGGTCGTGGCCGCACACGGCCAGCTGGTCGCCCACCGCGTGGACGGCCAGCACCGGCACTGGCCGCACCGGCTCGTCCTCGAGCGCGGCGGCGAGGTCGGCCAGCCGCTGGGCCGCCCGCCGCACCGCCTCGGCGCGGGTCGGCTCGGGCTCGAACGAGGCCTCGAGGCGGGCCAGGCCCATCGCCCGGACCCGGTCGACGGTGCGCTCGAGCTGGGTCCGCGCGGCCTGCGCGGGGTCGGCGTCCTGGTCCACGCCAGGAGCCTCCCAGAGGCGTCCACGAATCGGTCGGTTGGCCTGCCCAAGCGGCACCCGGCCGGGCTACGGTGGGTCAGCACACCGGCCCGAGCACAGGAGACGTCGATGATCCGTCACTCCGAGGAGACCCACCAGCAGCTCGTCGACCGCCTCCCCACGGCCACCGGCCGCGACCTCAAGGACTGGATGCGCGCGCTCGAGGACGGCCCCTCGTTCTCCCGGTTCGACGAGAAGGTCAACTGGCTGCGCGACGAGCACGGGCTCTCGCACGGGTTCGCCACCGCCATCGTGCACGAGGCCGACATGGTGCGCGCGCACCGCAAGCTCGGCTGACCCACCCGCTGCGTCGACCTGCGTCGACGACGGCGGCCCGAGGCCCCGCTCCACCTCGCCCGGCACCCCGGGCGGCGCGGAGCGGGGCTTCGCCGTCCGCGGGCTAGTCCACGGGCGCGACGACCTCCACCGCGACCGCGGGCGCGGTCGAGTGCACGGGCCAGAGCACGAGCGCCGTCGCGGTGCCGAGCACCGCACCCACCACCTCCGCCGCCACGAACCCCGGCACGCTCGACGGCGCGATGCCGGCGATGGTGTCGGAGAGAGTGCGGGCCACGGCGACGGCCGGGTTGGCGAACGACGTCGACGCCGTGAACCAGTAGGCGGCCACGATGTAGGCCGCGACCGAAGGTGCCACCCAGGCGGACCGTCCACCGCGCACGAGCCCGATCACCACCAGCAGCAGCCCGGCGGTCGCGACCACCTCGGAGAGCAGCGCGCCCGGGCCGCTGCGGTCGTGGGTCGACACGCTCACCGCGGAGAGCCCGAACATGAGGTTGGCCACCACGGCACCCAGGCACGCGCCGGCCACCTGCGCCGCGACGTACGCCGGCACCTCGCGCCACGGCAGGCCGCCCAGCCACCCCTCCACGAGGGAGACGACCGGGTTCAGGTGCGCCCCGGAGACGGGGCCGAGCAGCGCGATGAGCACCACGAGGGCACCGCCCGTGGCGACGGCGTTCTCCATCAGGGCGAGGCCGGCGTCACCGGGCGAGAGCCGCTCGGCCATGATCCCGGAGCCGACGACGGCGGCCACGAGCAGCCCGGCGCCGAGTGCCTCGGCGAGCAGCCGACGCCCCAAGGGCGTCGCGATCACGTCGCGGCCGCGTCGATCTCGGCGACCAGCGCCTCGATGCGACGGCGGATCTCGTCGCGGATCGGTCGCACCGCCTCCACCCCGCGGCCGGCCGGGTCGTCGAGCTCCCAGTCGAGGTAGGTCTTGCCGGGGAAGAACGGGCAGGTGTCGCCGCACCCCATCGTGATGACGTAGTCGGAGTCCTGCACGGCCTCGGTGGTGAGGATCTTCGGGGACTCCGCCGAGATGTCGATGCCGTCCTCGAGCATGGCCTCGACCACCGCGGGGTTGAGCGAGTCGGCGGGCGCCGAGCCGGCCGAGCGCACCTGCACACGGTCGCCGGCGAGCGCCGCGAGGTAGGCCGCGGCCATCTGCGAGCGGCCCGCGTTGTGGACGCAGACGAACAGGACGGACGTGGTGTCGGGCACGGTGGCTCGCTCCTCAGCAGCAGGCGGTGACGGACTCCGGCTCGGCGCCGGCGGGGACCGGCGTCGACGTGCAGCAGGTGCCGTCGCCGGCCAGCTCGAGCAGCGGGAGCGACGCCGTGGCCGGGCGGGCGCCGGCGGGGTCGTCGTCCTTGACGACGTACAGCTCCCAGGGCGCGCCGGCCGGGTCGTGCACCCACACCTTGTCCTGCAGCGCGTAGCAGCAGGTGGTGTCCTTCTCGTCGAAGGTGGCCAGTCCGGCGGCCGACAGCCGTGCGGCACCGGCCTCTACCTCCTCGGTGGAGGCGACCTCCACGCCGAGGTGGTTGAGCGCCCCGTGCACGCCGGCCCCGCGCGCCTCGGCCGGCACCTCGATGAGGACCAGCTTGAGCGGCGGCTCGTCGATCGCGAAGTTCGCGTAGCCAGGACGCCGCTTGTGCGGCTCGACGCCGAACAGCGTCGAGTAGAAGGCGACCGACGCCTCGAGGTCCGCGACGTTGAGGGCGAGCTGCACACGTGCCATCGTGACTCCTGCATCGATCATGGTCTATGTTGATGACGGTCGATGCACCGTAGGACATCGACGACCATCGATGCAAGGGACGGCGAGGAGGAACCCGTGCCGGCTGCCCGCACCCGTACGCGGCCCGCTCACCGCACCGCGCTGCCGCTGCTCTCGGGGCCCGAGTGCTGCCCCACGGGCATCGCGGAGCCGATGGACCGCGGCACGGCCGAGGCGCTGGCCGCGCTGCTCAAAGCCGTGGCCGATCCGGCCCGGCTCCAGCTGCTCGCGCTGCTGCGCGACGCCGACTCCGGCGAGGCCTGCGTGTGCGACCTGACCGAGCCGCTCGGGCTCAGCCAGCCCACGGTGTCGCACCACCTCAAGGTGCTCGGCGAAGCAGGTCTCGTGAGGCGCGAGCGCCGCGGGACGTGGGCCTGGTACTCCGTCGTCCCGGAGCGGCTCGCGGAGATCGCGGCCGTCTTCCGCTGATCGGCGGGGGCGAAGGACGCCCCTGCCTGCGGCGACGCCCGGGCCGGATTCCGGACCCCCGGTTATCATCGGAGTGATCGCTGCAGAGCAGCGCTCGCCGCAGAGGGTGCGGGCCGGTCCCGACACCCCCGACAGATGGAGTCCGCGTGGCCAACCAGATGCTGGCCGAGGTGGAGAAGGCCCTCAAGGACGGCCCTGCTCGCACCTCGATGACGACCACGACCGAGACGGTCCAGCTCCCGGACGTCATCGTCGCGACCGCCGCCTGCCTGGGCATCGCGATCGTCGCCGCCGTTCCCGGCTGGCTGTTCCTGAGCGGGAGCATCGTCCTCTACCTGGGCCTGATCGTCGTCCTCATGGCCGCCGGGTTCTACGTCGCGCGGCGCTCGCCGGTGAGCCCCGGTCTCGCGCTCGGCTACAGCGCCCTGCTCGGCCTCATGATGGGCGCCTTCACCCACATGGCCACCACGGGCTACAACGACAACGTCGCCCTCATCACGCAGGCCGTGCTCGGCACCGTCGCGGGCGCGGTCGCCATGCTGCTCGTGTACTCCACGCCCTTCGGCAAGCGGGCGAGCCGCGCCGGCAAGCTGTTCATCGGCGTCATGATCGGCTACTTCCTGCTCGGCATCGCCAACATCGTCGCCGCGCTGTTCGGCGTCGGCGGCGGGTGGGGCTTCTACGGCGTGTCCGGCATCGGCCTGGTGCTGTGCGCCGTCGGCGTCGCGCTGGCCTGCTGGTCGCTGCTCGTCGACATCGGCGCCGCCGCCAACGCCATCGCCGCCGGTGCGCCGCGCTCGTGGTCCTGGTCGCTCGGCATGGCGCTGGCGTCCTCGATCGTGTGGCTCTACCTCGAGCTCCTGCGCCTGCTGGCGATCCTCAACCGCTGATCCGGCGCGCCACGCTCCTCTCGGGGCGGTCACCTGCGGGTGGCCGCCCCGAGGTGCGTCCGGGCACGTGTCGCAGCACCTCCGACGGGGCTCCGCGCGGGCACGTCCACCAGCCGGTGACGATCGACGGCGCGTGCTGCGCGTCTCTCGGCTCTCGCAGCATTCACGGCTCTTACGACGAGGCCTCCGCGCCCCCGACCTCCCGGTCGTGCGCTGCGACGCGTCCACGCTCAAGCCCGGGCTGGGCTTTCACCTGCCCGTCCCGGCGTCCACAGGCTGTGGAGGACGGAACGGCGAAATCCCTTGGAAATACTGGGGATTGAGGGTTGTGCCTGTCAGTGGTCTCGGGTAGCATTCCAACATTCGTTCGAACCCCAGCCGAACCTGTGGGAGGTGCCCGATGACCGTCGTCGACGACCGGGACACCGCCCCCTCGTTCGGCCCGGTGGGCCTCGGGTTCCACCCGGACTGGGACGTCCACGACCCGATCGCCTGGCTGACCGGCGACCCCAGCGCACTGCTGCCGCTGCTCGAGCAGCCCGTGGACGCGACCGACCTGATCCTGTTCGAGCAGGTCGACGTCGAGGCGATCACGGAGCCGGCCGAGCTGATCGACTACCTGTCGGTGGTGGGACGGCTCGAAGCCCGGCTGGCGTCATTGCGTCTGGCGGCGGAGGCGGCGTTCGCTGGGAAGGCGTGCCCGGACCCGAGGGTCAGCAACGCGTACGCGGAGGCCGCGGCCGAGCAGGAGGTCGCCTACGCCACCCGCAACAGCGCCTACGGCGCGTCGAGGGAGATCGGCCGCGCACTCGCGCTCAAGGAGGTCTTCCCCGCGTTCCGTGCCGCGCTGGCGGCAGGTGAGATCACCGAGCGGCACTGCGCCGTCCTCGTGGACCAGACCCGCTACCTCACGGATCCCGAGGTCCTCGCGACGATCGAGACCCAAGCGCTGGAGAAGGCCCGCACCCTGACTGCCTCGGAGCTGCGCAAGTTCCTCGACAAGCTGATCGCGCGGCATGACCCGG
>WGLY01000019.1 GCA_016125335.1 Frankiales bacterium | reverse complement strand
TGATCGCCTCGACGTCGACCTGCTCGAGCAGGATCAGGTCGGTCGCGTCCACCGGCTGCTCGAGCAGCGGCAGCAGTGCGACCGGGTCGCCGGTCAGCCACGCGATCGGGTCGTGCACGTCCCAGTCCGGGTGGAAGCCGAGGCCCACCGGGCCGAAGGAAGGGGTGGTGTCCCGGTCGTCGACGGCGGTCATCGGGCACCTCCCACGAGGTCGGCTGGGGTTCGAACGAATGTAGGAATGCTACCGGAGACCACCGACAGGCACAACCCCCAATCCCCAGCAATCCCAAGGGATTTCGCCGATCGACTATCCACAGGGCGTGGACCGGCTGATCACGAGCGGAGACCCCGGAGTGACGGCCTCGGGCACGCCTGCGCAGTCCTCGATCCAGGTCGCGGAGCGCGGTGCTACGACGTCGCGATGCGGCCGGCGGCGATCTGGGCGTCGATGCGGCGCGCCTTGTGCTCCTCGGCCTGAAGCCACGCCCACACGGCGACGCTGATCCAGATGGCGTCGAAGATCATGGCCGACGACCACATGAACGCCCCGCCGAGGTGCTGGTCGTCGAGCGCCGTCGACGGGCCCCAGGGCCGGTCCTCGACGGTCGAGTAGAAGGGGTACAGCACGCTCGAGGACATGTAGATCGCGAAGCCGACAGCCGCCTCGGGCAGCATCATCGTGAACAGCGACACGACCTTCGCGAACGGCGCCATGCCGGTGGCGCCCGGGCCGACGCCGAGCAGAGGGTAGAAGTAGAGCAGCCCCGCGCCGAGGTAGAGCGAGTGCTCGACGTAGTCGTGCACCAGGGGGTGCTCGAGGGCGTACTCGAAGAACCCGGTGAAGTGCGTGCCGTAGAGCACGCCGGCGAACACGAGCCAGCCGACGACCGGCCGGGTGAGGAAGCGCACCACCCGGCTGTGCAGCACGGGCACGACGACCGTGCGCCGCAGCTCGCGGCTGGACACCCGCAGCACGAGCAGGACGGGCTCGCCGAGCAGCAGCAGGGGGGCGGCCAGCATCATCAGCAGGATGTGCGAGGCCATGTGCGACCAGAAGAACTCGTCGTCGTAGCTGCCCACCGGGCCCATCGTCGCGAGGACGACGACGAGGATCCCGAGCAGGAAGAACACCGTGTGCCGCACCGGCCACGGCTGGGCGGGGCTCCGGCGCGACACCTCGCGCGCGCCCAGCAGGTACGCGGTCGTCACCGCGGCGAGGAGCAGCACCAGCGACGGCGCGAAGACCCAGTGGGTGACGAACTCCCAGGTGTGCTCCACGGCGGAGCACGCTAGACCCGTCGCCGCCTCCCCGCTCGGGTTCCGAGCGCGCCCGCGTCGTTGCGAACGAACCGTGACCTGGGATCGGGTCGTCCGTCCTGCGACGTGCGCTTACGATCCCTGGCCATGGCAGGGATGGAGCCCGGGGGCAACACCGCCCTCGCGGGGGACCTCTACGCCGCGCTGCTCTGGCAGCTGCTCGTCCTGCTCGCCGTCGTCGCCGTGGTGGTCGTCGTCGTGCTGCTGCGCCGCCGCGGGTCGGTCGCCCTGCCCGTCACGCCGGAGCCTCGGGGCCGGCTCGTGCTGCGGGTCGCGCTGGGCGTGCTCTGGGTGGTCGACGGGCTGCTCCAGGCCCAGCCCCAGATGCCGTCCTCGTTCATCCAGGTCGACATCGCCCCGGGTCTCGACCCCGCGCCGGACTGGCTCTACGCCGTGGTGGACCCCTTCCAGCGCATGTGGCTCCAGCACCCGGTGGCCGCCGACGCCGTGACGGTGTGGATCCAGGTGGGCCTCGGCATCGCGATCCTGGTCGGGGGTCGCGGCCGGCTCGCCCGCGCCGTGCTCGTGGCATCCGCCGCGTGGGCCGGGTTCGTGTGGGCGGTGGGAGAGCTGGTCGGCGGCCTCACCGACCCGGCCGCGTCGTGGCTCACCGGCGCCCCCGGCGCCGCGCTGCTCTACGTCGCCGCGAGCCTGGTGCTGCTCGCGCCGGACCGGGCCTGGGCGTCGGGCTCCGCCGCGCGCTGGCTGCGTCGCGTCGTCGGGGCCACGCTCGTGCTCGGGGCCGTGCTCCAGGCCCTCCCGCGGGGCGGCTACTGGAGCCCGACCGGCCTGTTCGACGTCTTCTCCGCGACGGCGCTGAGCGGTGTGCCCGCCCCGGCCGCCGCGCCGATCCAGTCGCTGGCCACGGCGCTGCCGCCGCACGCCGTCGCCGCGAACGCGGTGCTGGTCGTCGCGCTCGCCGTCGTGGGCCTCGCGCTGCTGCTCGACGTCGCGCCGCGGGCGGCCGTGGTCGCCGGAGGCGTCCTGTCGCTGTTCGCGTGGTGGTTCGGCCAGGGCTTCGGCGTCTTCGGCGGCACGGCGACGGACCCGGACACCGGTCTGGTGGCGGCGCTGATGCTGCTGTCGTCGTGGCCGTGGCCGGCACCGGACGAGGCCGCGGACGCCGCCCCGGTCGCGGCCGCGCCCCGGCCGGTCCTGCGCGCGGTGGGCGTCGCGGCTGCGCTGGGCTGCCTGCTCGTGCTGCCGGTCGTGGCGGCCGTCGGCCTGCTCGCCCCGCAGTCCGCGCTCGCGGCGGTGGGCGACAGCGGCGGGGTCAGCGAGACCCCGCCCGAGCCCGCACCGGCGTTCACCCTCACCGACCAGGACGGCAGCACGCTGCGGATGAGCGACCTGCGCGGGACGCTCACGCTGGTGGTCTTCCTCGACCCCGTCTGCTTCGACAGCTGCCCGCTCATCGCGAACCAGCTCTCGACGGCGGTGCACTCCCTCGGCGGGGACGCCTCGAAGGTCTCGGTGCTCGCGGTCGACGTGAACCCCGTGTTCAACCGCGTGCAGGACGTGCGCACGTTCACCGTCGAGCACGGGCTCGACGGCTGGGCCCAGTGGCACTTCGTGACCGGGCCCACCGCGGTGGTCCGCGACCTGCTCGCGGCCTACGGCGAGGGCATCTCGGTGCCCAACGTCGGCATGATCGGGCACCCGCAGACGATCTACCTGTTCGGCCCGGACGGCCGCGAGCTCGAGGTGCTCGTCGACACCGCCAACGACGACCTCTCCGCCAGCTACGTCGCCCTCATCTCCGCCGAGCTGCGCAGGCACCTGTGACCCGTCTCCGACTGCCGGCAGGGCTCGCCCTCGCCGCGCTGCTGCTGGCCGCGTGCTCCTCCGGGCCCGCCCCGCAGCCCGCGGACTCCGCGACGCTGCCCCGCGTGACGATGACCGGGCCGGAGTCCGGCTACGCCGTGTGGCCCAGCGGCGTGCGCTGGATCGTGCTGAGCACGACCGACGGCTGGCGCACGGTCACCAACCGCACGCCCGTGGCGGTGCCCACCGACGGCGGGGTGGTGCTCGCGGCCCAGCCGGGCCGGCTCACCCTGGGCGTGCTGCCCTTCCAGGCCCTCACGGTCTCGCCGGTGCTCACCTCGGACGGCTCGACCCGTCAGTGGAACCCCACCCAGCTGCCCTCGGCGCTGGCCGCCACGGCGGGCGCGCTCGCCCGCACCGGCTCGACGACCTGGGCCGTGCTGGCCGACGGGTCGCTGGTGCGCCAGGACGACGGCGCCGCCACGTGGACGACGGCCGCCGCGCCGGGCAGCCTCCCGCTGGGGGACGGGTCGCCCACCGGCATCTGGTTCACGCCGGACGGCACCGGGTTCGTCACGGTGAGCCGGCACGACGACGGGCCGCTGCTGCTGGTGTCCGACGACTCCGGAGCCACCTGGCGCGACTCCGGCCTGCGCGCCGCGGGCAGCGACGTCGCGGCGCGACCGCCCTGCCGGCTCGGCTCGTCGTACGCCGTGCCGGTGCAGGCCGACGACCACCTGCTGGTGCTGACGGCGTCGTCGTCGGCCGGGCCGTGGACCGCCGGGCCGGCCCTGCCCGCCTCCGGGCAGGCGGTGGTGTCGTGCGCCCCCGCCAGCGTGGTCGCCGCCGCGCCGTCGGGCGGCGGCGACGCCGTCTACGCAGCTGCGCCGGGTGCCGCGTGGGCGCAGGTCGGGTCGACCGACACGCGGCTGGTGTCCCTGGACGCGGTGTCCGACACCCGCGCCTTCGCCGCGGACGACGACGCGGGCCGGGTGCTCGACCTCGCGCTCGGCCCGGCGCCCGCCGTCACCGAGGTGCCGCTCCCGGACTGGGTGGCGACCATCGGCGGCGGCGCGATGCGCACCTGAGCGCCCTCTCCGACCTGGCCCGTCTGGAGTGCCCGTACCACCGTCCTGCGACCGGGTCGTACGACGCTGGGCGGCTGCTGAGCGGGAGATGTGGAGCGGCCGTACCACGGAGGCGGCCGGGGCGGGGCGGAGCCGGGCCGAACGGCCGACGAGGCGCCTTTCAGGGCGGCATCGCTGCAGGTCAGGCCCGGTCGTACGACGAATGTCGCAGTTCGGTCTCGGCGCTTGACCGGGTCCAGGAGGAGGGCCACCCTGCGGACCGAACGGGTGAACTTCGTCACCCATGTGGGGGGTGTGCGCGTGAACACTCTTGTCGGTGCTGTCGGCACGGCCGCGCTCGGTGCCGTGGTGGTCGGGGCTGCTGCCCTGGTGCTCCACTCGGCCCCGACCGAGCCGCCGTTGCTCGAGGCCACCGTGACGTCGCAGACCTCGAGCACGCCCGGAGCCACCTCCGAGGCCTCACTCGAGCTGGCGACGTACGGCGACAGCAGCCAGATCACCTGGCGCCGGACCAACGACGGCAACGGGCCGCACGACTGGGTCAGCTACGGCCCCACGACGAACCTGCAGGTGCCGGCGCACTCGGTCATCACGGTGACGATCAAGCAGTACGACTCCGGCGAGCCGATCCCCAACACGTTCCTGGCGCACGTGCAGGGCACGCTCGGGGGCACGATCACCGTCGACGGCAAGACCGTCAGCGAGATCGACTCCGAGAGCGTCGGCCACACGTTCACCGTGCACAACTACCCGACGAGCGCGCAGGACCCGCTGTACATCAACGTCCCGCTGCCGGCCATCTCCGACGACGCGGCGCAGGCGGCGGACGACGCGGGCACGCTGCCCCAGCCGCACGTCATCACGTTCAAGTTCGTCACGGGCGGCCCGGGCACCTACGCCTGGAACTGCGAGTTCCCGTGCGGCGACGGCACGTACGCCAAGTTCGGCGACGCCATGAGCAGCTACGGCTACATGTCCGGAACCCTGCACGTCGTGTGACGCAGCACGTCCCCACACCCGTCGTCCGATCCCGCAAGTCCGGCCCGAGGAGGCCAGGTCGTGACACCTGAGACCGACGAGTCCAGCGAGACCCTCACACCGCACCCGGTGCGTGACCGGCTGTCGACACCCGCGGGCAAGCTCGCGCTCGGCGTCGGCGTCGTGGTGGTCGTGCTGACCGTGCTGCTGCTCGCCTTCGGCATCTGGTGGCCGCTGGTGAGCCTCCCGACGACGGCGTCGGACACCGAGGACGCCGTCAAGCAGACGATCCTCGTGTTCTCCATCGCCGCGGCCCCGGTCATGGCGCTCGTGTGGGGCATCGCCTACTACTCGCTGCGGCACTGGCGCCGTGGCTCCGGCGAGGAGCCGCCGGAGGACGCGCCGCCGGTGCGCGGCAACAACCGCGTCGCGGTCGCCTGGGTGGTCGTGAGCTCCCTGCTCACCGCGTTCCTGCTCATCTGGGGCCTGGCCGCGCTGACCTCCACCACCACGCTGTCGCCCAACGCCAAGCCGGTCACCATCCAGGTCACCGGGCAGCAGTGGCTGTGGACCTTCAGCTACCCGGACGACGGCGGCTTCAGCAGCCCCGAGCTGGCGCTGCCCAAGGACCGGCCGGTCATCTTCGAGGTGACCAGCCTCGACGTCATCCACTCGTTCTGGCTGCCCGAGATGGGCATCAAGGTCGACGCGAACCCGTCGGTCACCACGACGGTGAGCACCACCCCGACGGTGGCGGGCGTGTTCAACGTGAGGTGCGCGGAGCTCTGCGGCCTCAACCACTCGTACATGCAGACCAGCGTCCAGGTGCTCGACGGCAACGACTGGGCCAGCTGGATCACGGCGCACGGCGGCACGCCCGACACCACGGCAGCAGCGGAGGGCTCGAATGGCTGAGGCAACGGCGGTGCGGGAGGACGCACCGGCACCGGTCAGCACGGGGGGCGGCATCATGCGCCGCCTCAACATGTGGACCGGCATCGGGCTGGGCGTCCTGCTCGCCGTGATCATGTGGTTCGTCGGGCAGGCGCTCTGGGGCGAGAACGACAAGGGCCTCGACCAGATCGTCATCGCCATGGAGACGGCGTGGGCGATCGGCTTCCTGGTCGGCGTCGGCGCCTTCGTGGCCCCCTGGCGCTGGATGATGGGCAAGGACCAGACCCACGAGGACGAGATGTTCCTCGCCGGCCAGGGCCAGGGCGTGGGCCGCTACTTCCGGTTCACCACCGACCACAAGGTCGTCGGCGTCCAGTACCTCGTGCTGGCGATGACGACGTTCGGCGTCGGCGGCCTGCTGGCGATGATGATCCGCACCGAGCTCGCGTCGAGCGGCGAGAAGATGTTCGGCGGCGAGGTCTACAACTCCCTCGTCGGGGTGCACGGCATCATCATGATCGTCTCGACGATCATCATGGTGGTCGGACCCTGGGGCAACTTCATCATGCCGATCATGATCGGCGCCCGTGACATGGCCTTCCCGCGGCTGAACGCGCTGTCGTTCTGGACGCTGTTCCCCGCGATCCCGATCTTCCTGTCGATCGCCGCGCTGCGCGGGATCCCGACCGGCTGGGTCGCCTACGCCCCGCTGTCGGACCAGGCCCCGCCCGGCATGGACGCCTTCGCGATCGCCATCGTGCTGTTCGTCATCTCGTCCGGCATCGGCGCGGTCAACATCATCGTGACCGCGATGACCATGCGCGCCAAGGGCATGACGTGGAACCGCACGCCGATCTTCGTCGTCGGCGTGGTGGCCACCTCCGTGCTCGGCCTCATCGCGCTGCCGTGCTTCGAGGTCGGCATGATCTACACGCTGCTCGACCGCAGCATGGAGTCGTCGTTCTTCGTCCCGGACCAGGGCGGCAGCCAGTGGCTGTACGCCAACCTCTTCTGGCTCATGGGCCACCCGGAGGTCTACGTCATCCTGATCCCGGGCACCGCCGCGGTGCTCGAGATGGCCCCGGTGTTCAGCCGCAAGCCGCTCTTCGGCGCGCGGCTGGCGGTCATCGGCATCGTCGCCCTCGTGGTGCTGAGCGTGCTGGTGTGGGCGCACCACATGTTCGTGAGCGGCTGGGCGCCCACGCTCGCCGGTCCGTTCATGCTCACCACGGAGCTCATCTCGATCCCGACAGGACTGATCTTCCTGGTCCTCATCGGCACGATCTGGAGAGGCCACATCTGGACCCGGCTCCCCATGCTGTTCATCTACGGGTTCCTGTGGAACTTCATGATCGGCGGCGTGACGGGCATCTTCCTGTCCGACGTGCCGGCCGACAACGAGCTGCACGGGGCGATGTTCGTCACCGCGCACTTCCACTACACCCTGCTCGGCGGCGCGATGATCGGCGCGATGGGCGCCGTCGTCTACTGGTTCTCGAAGATGACCGGCCGCATGTTCGACGAGCGGGTGGGCCGCTGGTCGTTCTACGTCGTGATGATCGGCTTCAACGTGACCTTCATGGCCATGTTCTACAACGGCCTCCAGGGCATGCCGCGCCGCGTCGCCGACTACGCGCCCCAGTTCGAGGTCGCGAACCGCATCTCGACCCTGGGCGCCTACACCATCGGCATCGGGATGCTGCTGTTCCTCTACTGCATCGTCCACTCGTGGCGGCACGGCGCCCCCTCGGGCCCCAACCCGTGGCGCGCCAAGACGCTCGAGTGGTACGTGCCGTCGCCGCCCCCGCTGGAGAACTTCGAGGTGCTCCCCGTGGTCACCGGTGACCCGTACGGCTACGGCGAGGCCGACACCATCCACACCACGCACGCCGGCGCCGATGCGCACGCGGGCGCCGAGCCCGAGGAGGTGACGGCGTGAGCACCCTCGAGCACGAGCACGCCGCCGAGTCGCACCACCTGCCGCCCGCGCAGGTCGCGCACCAGCAGCGGCGCGCGGTGCAGCTGTTCATCGTGGCCGACGCGGTGTTCTTCGCCTGCATGCTGTTCACGTACTTCTACCTGCGCTCGCTCAACGTCAACGGCGGGTGGATCCCCGACGGCGGGCAGACCGCCGAAGCCTGGCAGGTGTGGCTCATCGCCGGGGTGGTCGTGCTCAGCGCGCTGGCCTACCGCTCCGCCGAGATGGGCATCGCCGCGGGCCAGCGGGGCCGGTTCCAGACCGGTGCGCTGCTCGGCGTCATCCTCGTGATCGCGGCGATCGCGCTGATGGTCTACCAGGCGGCGACCTGGCCGATCCTCATGAGCGACGGCGCCTACGCGAGCGTGTTCATCGTCATGTCCTACGTGCTGCTCGTGCACCTGGTGATGCTGCTCGTGGTGGGCATCGGCATCTGGAACCGGGGCTCGCAGGGCAAGCTCGACCAGAACCACACCCACGCCACGGTGGTGGGCTACTACTGGTACTGGATCGCGCTGACGGCCGTGCTGGGGGCGCTCACCACGTTCTTCGTCGCCTGACCTCGTCGGCGGCGGACTCAGGTCCCGTCGGGCCCGGACCGGTTGCCGGTTCCGGGCCCTTCGGCTGCCTCGAGGCGTCCCACGTACTCGCGCCACGCCGCGAGGTCCGCGTCGTCGGCGAGGTCGGCGTCGTCGGGCACCGGCGCCGTGGCGGGGCGGTCGTCGGCGTCCGGGTCGTCGTGCAGCAGGCGCCACCACAGGAACGCGCCGCCGGCCGCGAACAGCGGCCACTCCACGACGTACACCCAGGCGGGCAGGTGCCCGTCGAGGCCGCGGCCGAGCTCGACGGTGAAGCCCACGGCGCACACGGCCAGCCCGAGCACGAGGGCTCCGTGCAGCCGCCAGCGCTCCCCGCGGGTGCGCACCTAGGCGTCCCGGCCGCGCTCGATGCGCCGCACGGTCACCACGACGAGCGCGGCGAGCAGCACCCCGCCGAGCGTGACCAGGATCCAGCCCCAGGGCTGGTCGGCCGCCAGTGCGACGGGGTAGCCGACGGCGTAGCAGGCGGCCGCCGCGAGCGCGATGCGGACCTGGGTCCGGTCGGGTCGGGGCAGGCCGCTGCGTTCCACGCGTCGAGGGTGGCGGACGCCGTCCTCCGGCACAAGCGGATCCGCCACGCTCACTTGTCGATGTCGCCGACGACGTAGAACAGCGACGCCAGCACGTCGACGACGTCGCCGAGGCGCTGGCCGGGCAGCAGCGCGCCGAGCACCGAGACGTTGTTGAACGACGCGGTGCGCAGCTTGAGCCGCCACGGCGTCTTCTCGCCGCGCGACACCAGCAGGTAGCCGTTGAGCCCCAGCGGGTTCTCGGTCCAGACGTAGGTGTGCCCCTCGGGCGCGCGCAGCACCTTGGGCAGCCGCACGTTGATCGGTCCCGGCTCGGCGTCGGCGAGCCGGCGCACGCACGCCTCGACGAGGTCGAGGGCCACGAGCGTCTGCTCGTGCAGCACCTCGACGCGGGCCAGCACGTCGCCCTCGGTGCGCAGCGGCACCCGCAGGACGTCGGCCAGCTCGGCGTACGCGAGATAGGGCTCGTCGCGCCGCAGGTCGAGGTCGACGCCGGACGCCCGGGCCACGGGACCGGAGACTCCGTGGGCCAGGGCCACGTCGCGTGGCAGCACCCCGACGCCGCGGTGCGCGTCGCGGACCGCGGCGTCGGCGAGCCGCACGGCAACCCGCTCGAGCCCGCCGCGCACCACCGCCGAGGCAGCGGCCACCCGGTCGAGCCACCCCGCCGGGAGGTCCTGCTTGAGCCCGCCCACCTGGGCGGCCATGACGTGCAGGCGCCCGCCGGTGGCCTCCTCGAGCACCGCGACGACGGCCTCGCGCTCGTCGTGCAGGTAGTACACCGACTCCGCACCGACGACGGGGGACGAGCCGAGGAACGCCAGGTGGCTGCCCACCCGCGTGAGCTCGGCCAGCAGGGTGCGCGCCCACGTCGCCCGCGACGGGACGTCCATCCCGAGCATGCGCTCGACGGCCAGCGCGATCCCCAGCTCGTTGCCGAAGGCGGAGAGCCAGTCGTGCCGGTCGGCCAGCACCATGGCCTGCCGGTAGTCGCGCGACTCGAACAGCTTCTCCGCCCCGCGGTGCATGGCCCCGACCAGCGGCTGCGCCGCGACGACGACGTCCCCCTCGAGGGTGAGGCGCAGGCGCAGGAGCCCGTGCGCCGACGGGTGCTGCGGGCCGAGCTCGACCGGCACCAGCTCGGTGCCGTCGGCCGCCTGGGCGGCCAGTGCCACGGACCCGACCGCCAGGGTGATCTCGCGCGTCGCCGCCGGACTCATGCGGGCATGCTCGCAGACGCCGCGGCTAGGTTGGTGCCGTGGACAGCCGCATGACCGAGCTCGCGTTCGCACCCGTCGGCGCGGACTGGATCCGCGTCTCCCCGAAGCTGGCCACCGCGTACCGGGTCGACCTCGGGTTCGGTGTGCTCGTGGGCGTCGCGGCCGTGGTGGCGCTGGCGCTGATACCCCGCGTCCCCGTGTGGGTGCCGGTCGCCGTGGCCGTCGTCGTCGTGGTGGTGACGGCGTGGGCCTGGTGGCTGATCGGACGACGGGTGCGCTCGTGGGGGTACTCCGAGCGGGCGGACGACCTGCTCGTGACGAGCGGGATCCTGTTCCGCCGCCTCGTGATCGTGCCCTACGGCCGCATGCAGCTCGTCGACCTGACCGCCGGACCGGTGCACCGCATGCTGGGCATCACGACCGTCCAGCTGCACACCGCCGCAGCGACGACCGACGCGCGCATCCCCGGGCTGACACCGGACGTCGCGGCGGACCTGCGCGACCGGCTCGCCCGGCGCGGGGAGCAGAGGTCGGCGGGGCTGTGAGCGGCCAGCACGAGGACCCGCTCTCGTTCGAGGTCTTCCGCCCGGGGGCGTCGGGCCCCGACGAGCACGGCCGGCGCCGGGTCCATCCCCTGACACCGTTCATCCACGGGGTGAGCTGGTGGCCGGCCGGTGTCGCGCTGGCCGTGACCCTCACGGTGCAGTTCAAGGTGTCCGTGGGTGGTGGCGCGCTCCTCCTGGCGGTGCTGGGATTCCTGTTGTTCACGGTGGTGGGCACCGGCGTCGCCTACCTCCAGTGGCGCCGGCTCACATTCTGGTTCGACGACGACGGCGACCTGCGGGTCGACTCCGGAGTGCTCTCGCTCCAGCAGCGACGGCTCCAGCTCTCGCGCCTGCAGTCGGTGGACGTGCTCCAGCCGCTGCTCGCGCGGCTCGCCGGCCTGGCCGAGGTGCGCGTGGAGGTGGCCGGCGCGGGCGACTCGAAGGTGACGCTCCAGTTCCTCACGCTGGCCGAGGCCAACGCCCTGCGCAACGAGATCATCGCGCGCTCGGCCGGCGTGCGGCACGACGCCGAGGAGGCGCCGGAGAACCTGCTCGCCTCGGTGCCCGCGGGCGACCTCGTGGTGTCGCTGCTGCTGCGCGCCGAGACCTTCGCGCTGCTCCTGCTGACCGCGTTCGTCATCCTCATCACGGTGCTCACCGAGGGCACCGTGGGCCTGCTGCTGCTCGTGACCGGCGGTGTCCCGCTGTTCAGCGTGTTCGCGCAGTTCTCCCGCTACTACGACTTCACCGTGGCCGAGTCGCCCGACGGCCTGCGCCTGCGCCACGGCCTGCTCCAGCGCACGCGGCAGACCGTCCCGCCCGGCCGGGTGCAGGCGGTGGGCTTCGTCCAGCCGTTCCTCTGGCGGCGGCGCGGCTGGGTGCGGGTGCGGCTCAACGTGGCCGGCGTGTCCACGAGCGCGCAGGGGTCGGGCAACCAGAGCTACACCGAGAACGTGCTGCTGCCCGTGGCGCCGTGGCCCGTGGCGCTCGCGATCGTGGGGCGGGTGCTGCCCGGCGTCGACATCATGGCGATCCCGCTGGAGCCCGCGCCCGAGCGCAGCCGGCGCCGGGCGTGGATCCAGTGGCGGCAGCTCGCCGTCGGCTGGACCGACGACGTCTTCATCACCCGCGGCGGCCGCATCACCGAGAGGTGGGACGTCGTCCCGCACGCGCGCACGCAGTCCGTGCGCGTCACGCAGGGGCCGTGGCAGCGCAGCCTGGGCCTGGCCTCGGTGCACGCCGACTCCACGCCGGGCGCCGTGCGCATCACCGGCCACCACCGGGACGCGCTCGAGGCGCGCCGGCTGGCGCAGGAGCAGGCCGACCGCGCGGCGGCCGCGCGCGGCGCCGACCGCTCGCTGCGCTGGGTCGCCCAGCAGCACCTCGCCGCGACGCCCCCGCCCGCGGCCGCCTCAGACGTCGACCCGGGCCCAGGTGAAGGCGCCGAGCCCGGCGGGGTCGAGCAGCTCTGAGGCCTCGGACGCCCGCACCAGGGCGTCGGCGTAGGCGGCCGGGTCGCTCGTGGCGAGCGCCGGGTCGGGCAGGCGCGGGTCGACGCCGAGCGCGGCGAGGGCGTCGGCCTGCCGCGCGAGGGACGTGCCGGGGACTGCGTCGCGCAGCGAGTCGAAGCGGACGTGCGCGGTGAGGTTCACGCTGCCGTCCGGCACGGGAGCCACGCGCGCGCCGCGCGCTCCCACCCCCGTCAGGGTGCGGTCGCGGGCCGTGGACGGCGTCGCGTAGTCGACGGCGAGGACGGTGCCGCGGGCGACGCGCGACACGAGCGCGGCCCAGGCGAGGTCGCGCGCGAGCCCGACCTCGGCGCGGTCGCCCGGCTCCTCGAGCTCGGCGTACCGGTCGAGCCAGTCGGCGGTGCGGCCCGCGTCGAGGCCGTGGCCCGACCATCCCGCCGGCTCGTCGAGGGCCGGCCCGGGCACCTCGTGCCCGTCCTCGTGCACCAGCACCAGCCGCGCCCGGCCGGCGTCGTCGACCTGCACGACGTCGAGGGGGACGTCGTCGAGCCACTCGTGCGCCAGCAGGAGCCCGTGCAGGTCGCCCGGCACGGCCGCCGGTGCCTCGCCCTCGACCCACGACACCGCGGCGTCGAGGCCCGCGGGGCGCGCGCGCACGTCGACGCCGACGGCCCGGGTGCGCGCGGCCAGCTCGGGCGCCAGCGCTGCGAGGACGCCCGTGAGCAGGCCGCCGTCGGCGGCGCCGACGTCGACGAGGTCGAGGCGAGCGGGCCGCCCGAGCCGCTCGTCGACGCCGTGCACCAGCCTCGCCACGGCACGGTGCAGGGAGTCCCCGACGTGCACGGAGGTGCGGAAGTACGCCGCCGGCCCGGGGCGGGCGCCGCCGCCCGCGGTGTAGAACCCGCGCGGGCCGAGCGCGGCGTCGCGCCACGCCGACGACCAGGGCCGCGCCGGGCCTGGGTGCACGTGCTCGACCACCACGTCGGCACGGTAGCCGCGTCGTTAGGCTGGCCGTCACGTCCGGGACCCCGACGTGGGGCACGGAACGACACGGAAGGCGACCGTGACCGAGGCACCGCCCCCCGCGCCCGACGCTGCCGCACCGCCGCGGCTGCGCGTCGGCGTCGTGGGCACCGGTCGTGCCGGGGCCGTGCTCGGCGCCGCGCTCGCCCGCGCCGGGCACCACGTGGTCGCGGCCTACGCCGTCTCGGAGGTGTCGCGGCTGCGCGCCGAGGCGCTGCTGCCGGGCGTGCCGCTGGTGCCGGTGCCGGAGGTCCTCGCCGCCGCCGACCTCGCGCTGCTCACCGTGCCGGACGACGTGCTGCCCGGGCTGGTGTCCGGGCTGGCCGAGACCGGCGCCGTGCGCCCCGGTCAGTTCCTCGCCCACGCCAGCGGCCGCTTCGGCTACGGCGTGCTCGACCCCGCCACGCGGGCCGGCGCCCTCCCGCTGGCCCTGCACCCCGTCATGACGTTCACCGGCACGTCGGTGGACCTCGCGCGGCTGTCGGCCTGCCCCTTCGGCGTCACCGCGCCGGACCAGCTGCGCCCGGTGGCCGAGGCGCTCGTGGTGGAGATGGGCGGCGACCCCGTGTGGGTGAGCGAGGGCAATCGCGTGCTCTACCACGCGGCGCTCGCGCACGGCGCCAACCACCTCGTCACCCTCGTCGCGCAGACGCTCGACCTGCTGCGCTCCGCCGGCGTCGACCAGCCCTCGCGCCTCGTGGCCCCGCTGCTGTCCGCGGCGCTCGACAACGCGCTGCGCTACGGCGACCAGGCGCTCACCGGTCCGGTGGCCCGCGGCGACGCGGGCACGGTGGCCGCCCACGTGGCCGACCTGGCCGAGGTCGACCCGGAGGCGCGCGCCGCCTACGTCGCGCTCGCGCGCGTGACGGCCGACCGCGCGCTCGCGGCCGGGATCCTGCGGGCCGAGCGGGCCGAGGCGCTGCTCGACGTCCTCGTGCGGACGGAGGACGAACGGCGATGAGCTCCGAGACCCGGGTGGTCACCTCGAGGTCGGGCCTGCGCCAGGCGTACGCCGACCTGCGGCCGGGCACCGCGCGCGCGGTCGTGCTCACCATGGGCGCGCTGCACGAGGGGCACGCGCGGCTGGTGCGCGAGGCCCGCGCGCTGCTCGGCCCCGACGGCCACGTCACCGTGACCGTCTTCGTGAACCCCACCCAGTTCGCGGCCGGCGAGGACCTCGAGCGCTACCCCCGCTCGCTGGAGTCCGACGTCGAGGTGTGCGCGCGCGAGGGCGCCGACCTCGTCTTCGCGCCGTCGGTGGAGACGGTCTACCGCGACCCGAAGCCGCAGGTGACCGTCGACCCCGGCCCGCTCGGCACGCTGCTCGAGGGTGCGGTGCGGCCGGGCCACTTCCGCGGCGTGCTCACGGTCGTCGCCAAGCTGGTGCTGCTCACCGGCGCGCAGGTGGTGGTGCTGGGCGAGAAGGACTACCAGCAGCTCGTGCTGGTGCGGCGGATGGTGCGCGACCTGGACCTCCCGGTGGAGGTGGTGGGCGTCCCCACCGTGCGCGACGACGACGGGGTGGCCCTCTCCAGCCGCAACGCCTACCTCGACGCCGAGCACCGGCGGGCGGCCGCGGTCGTGCCGCAGGCCCTCGAGCGGGGGCGGACGGTGGCCCGGCAGGGCGGGAGCCCGCGCGACGTCGTGTCCGCCGTGCAGGTGCACCTCGACAGCGTGCCGGACCTCGTGACCGACTACGCCGTGGTGACCGATCCCGAGCTGGGCGCGCCGCCGGAGCAGGGCGAGGCCCGGCTGCTGGTCGCCGTGCGGCTCGGCGGCGTCCGCCTCATCGACAACGTCCGCATCGCCCTCGGAGGCACCGCGTGAGCCTGCACCTGCCCCAGCGCCTCGCCGCGCCGGCCCCCGGCTGGACCACGGAGACCGACGTCGTCGTCGTCGGCTCCGGCGTCGCCGGCCTCACGACGGCGCTCAACGCGCGCGCGGCCGGCCACCGCGTGCTGCTGGTCACCAAGGCGCAGGTGGACGAGGGGTCGACCCGGTGGGCGCAGGGCGGGATCGCGGCCGCCCTGGCCGACGACGACTCCCCGGCCGAGCACGAGCACGACACCCTGGTGGCCGGGGCCGGCCTGTGCGACCCGGTGGCGGTGCGGGCGCTGGTGACCGAGGGCCCGGACGCCGTGCGCCGGCTCATCGAGATCGGCGCCCGGTTCGACACCGACGCCGCGGGCGGCATCGCGCTCACCCGCGAGGGCGGCCACCTGCGCGACCGCATCGTCCACGCCGGCGGCGACGCCACGGGTGCCGAGATCTCGCGAGCCCTCGTGGCCGCCGTGGCCGGCCACGCCGGCATCGAGCTGATCGTCAACGCGCTCGCGCTCGACCTGCTCGTGGACGACCGCGGCGCGGCGCAGGGCATCACGCTGCACGTGATGGGCGAGGGCCAGCGCGACGGCGTGGGTGCCGTGCTCGCGCCCGCCGTGGTGCTGGCCACGGGCGGTCTCGGCCAGGTGTTCAGCCTCTCGACCAACCCCTCGGTCGCGACCGGCGACGGCATGGCGCTCGCGCTGCGCGCCGGGGCGGCGGTGGCCGACCTCGAGTTCGTCCAGTTCCACCCCACGGTGCTGTGGCTCGGGCCGGACGCGCGCGGCCAGCAGCCGCTGGTGAGCGAGGCCGTGCGCGGCGAGGGCGCGGTGCTGCGCGACGACGCCGGGGTGCGCTTCATGGAGGGGCAGCACCCGCTCGCGGACCTCGCGCCGCGCGACGTCGTGGCCAAAGCCATCATGCGGCGCATGCGCGAGACGGGCGCCCGCCACGTGTGGCTCGACGCGCGCGGCTTCGGCTCCGCGATGTGGGAGACGCGCTTCCCGACGATCCTCGCCTCGCTGCGGCGCATCGGCGTCGACCCCTCCCGCGACCTGATCCCGGTGGCGCCCGCGCAGCACTACGCGTCGGGCGGGGTGCGCACCGACGCGCACGGCCGCAGCAGCGTGCCCGGCCTCTTCGCCGTCGGCGAGTGCGCCTGCACCGGGGTGCACGGGGCGAACCGGCTGGCCTCCAACTCCCTGCTCGAGGGCCTGGTGTTCGGCTCGCGCATCGGCGACCCCCTCGCCGCCGGGCTGCCGGAGCGCCGCGACCCGGTCGATCCGACGACGCGGGGCTCGGTGCTCTCCGAGGCGGCGCGCCGCCCGCTCCAGGCGGCGATGACGGAGGGCGTCGGCGTGCTGCGCTCGCGCGACTCGATGTCGGCGACGCTGGGAGTGCTCGAGGCGGTCGGTCGCACGACGTCGTCGGACCCGCACACCGAGGCGTGGGAGACCACCAACCTGCACACCGTGGCGACGGTGCTCACGGCGAACGCCAAGATGCGCAAGGAGACCCGGGGCTCGCACTGGCGCGAGGACTACCCCGACACCGACGACGAGACGTGGCACGTCCGGCTGAGCACCGTGCTCGACGCCGACGGCGTCCTGGTGACGCGGCGTGAGGACGTGCCGGTGGCCGCGCTCAGCAGCCCGGGAGAGGCGTCATGACCCTGCGACCCGACGTCGAGTCGGCCCTGCGCGCCGCGGGCCTCGACCCCGCCGCGATCGAGGACCTCATCCGCCGGACGGTGGCCGAGGACCTCGACGGCGGGGTCGACGTCACGTCCGCCGCGACCGTGCCGGCCGAGCAGCGCTCGACGATGGACCTCGTCGCGCGGGGCACCGGTGTGGCGGCCGGGGTGCCGGTGGCCGCCGCCGTGTTCGACGCCGTCTCGGACGGCGACGCCGCGGTGCAGGTCGTCACCGCGGACGGCTCGCGGGTGGGTCCCGGCGACGTCCTGCTCACCGTCACCGGCCGCACCCGCGACCTGCTCACCGCCGAGCGCACGGCGCTCAACCTGCTCTGCCACCTCTCCGGCGTCGCCACGGCGACGGCCCGGTGGGCCGACGCGCTCGCCGGCACCCCCACCCGGGTGCGCGACACCCGCAAGACCACCCCGGGCCTGCGGGTGCTGGAGAAGTACGCCGTGCGCTGCGGGGGCGGCGTCAACCACCGGATGTCGCTGTCGGACGCCGCACTGGTCAAGGACAACCACGTGGTGGCCGCGGGCGGCGTCGCCGCCGCCTTCGACGCGGTGCGCGCGATGTGGCCCGGGCTGCCCGTCGAGGTCGAGGTGGACTCCCTCGAGCAGCTCGGCGAGGTGCTCGACGCGGGCGCCGACCTGGTGCTGCTCGACAACTTCGTCCCCGCGACGATGCGGCTCGCGGTGGGCATCGCCGCCGAGCACGCCGCGGCCACCGGCCGCCCCCGTGCCCTGCTCGAGGCGAGCGGCGGCCTCACCCTCGAGGACGCCGCCGCCGTGGGGGCCACCGGCGTCGACTACGTCGCCGTGGGGGCGCTGACCCACTCCGCCCCGGTGCTCGACGTGGGCGCCGACCTGCGACCGCTCGACCGGACCGCCTCGACGTGACCGCGCCGCCGGCCCTGCCGGCACGCACCAAGGAGACCCCATGCTGCTCGCCATCGACGTCGGCAACACCAACACCGTCCTGGGGCTGTTCGACGGCGAGGAGCTGCTGCGCTCGTACCGCGTCAAGACCGAGCCCCGCTCGACCGCCGACGAGTACAGCCTGACCTTCAGCGGGCTGCTGCGCGACGACCCGGACATCACCGGCGTCGCGCTCTGCTCCACCGTGCCCGCCGTGCTGCGCGAGATGCGCACGATGCTCGAGCGCTACTACCCGCACGTGCCCCACGTGATCGTGGAGCCGGGCGCGCGCACGGGCGTGCCGGTGCTCATGGACAACCCCAAGGAGGTCGGGGCCGACCGGATCGCCAACACCCTGGCGGCGCACACGCTCTACGGCGGCCCCTGCATCGTGGTGGACTTCGGCACCTCGACCAACTTCGACGTCGTGTCGGCCAAGGGCGAGTTCCTCGGCGGGGCCCTCGCCCCGGGTGTGGAGATCTCGCTCGACGCGCTCGCCGCGCGCGCGGCCCAGCTGCGCAAGGTGGAGTTCGTCCCGCCGCGCTCGGTGATCGCGAAGAACACCGTGGAGGCGTTGCAGTCCGGTGCCCTCTACGGGTTCGCCGGACAGGTCGACGGCATCGTCGAGCGCATCGTGGCCGAGCTCGACGCGCCCGTCACCGCGGTGATCGCCACCGGCGGCCTGGCCCCCGTCGTCATCAAGGAGTCCTCGACCGTCACCGTGCACCGGCCGGACCTCACGCTCCAGGGCCTGCGCCTGGTCTACGCCAAGAACACCTGACCGCGACGGCGGGCCGGCGCCTCGTGCGCCGGCCCGCCGTCGGCCGTCACGGGTAGCTCAGCGCGCAGCCCTGCGAGCTGCCGGCCTTCCAGTTCTGCTGCACCAGGAAGTCGCGCGAGCCCAGCCGCATGTTGGCGATGCCCCCGCCGGCGGCCGAGTACGTGGTGCCGAACGTCCACGCGCACTTGTCGGCGTTCTCGTTGCCGCGCCGGTCGTACCAGGCGTTGAGGTCGGGGTCGGTCGTCGCCTCCTCGATCTCGTGCGCCAGCACGCTCACGAGCGCGTCGGCACCGGGGTCGCCGTTGGGCGACGCCGTCGTCTGCCACGCGCAGTTGCCCAGGCTCGGGCCGGCCGCGTCGCCGACGAAGGCGTACTTGACGTCCTGGCCGCTGAGGGTGGCGTGGGTGTGCCAGCCGCAGTACTGGGTGAGGAAGCCGCTGGTCTCCGTGATCCCGGGAGCCGTGAGCACGACGTAGATCCCGTTGGGGTCCGCGGGCAGCGAGCCGGAGGAGATCGACTCGCCCACGATCTGCTGGATCTGCGCGTCCGACAGGGCGTTGCCCTTGGTGTACGGCGCCACGGTTTGCCCGGCCAGCGTGACCTTGTTGACGACCTTGCGGCCCGCGCCGTCGTAGTACGTCGTGTTGATGTTGAAGTAGGGCGAGCCGCCGAGGCTGATCCCGAAGTCGGTGATGATCGCCTTCGAGGAGTCCGCCCACGAGCCGTACCAGATGTAGTACGCGGCGACGCCTGTGCTCGCGGTGAGGACCGGCCCGCGGTGGTAGGAGATGGTCTGCGCGGAGGACTGCCGCGAGGCGTGGGACGACACCCGCGTGCCCATGACGGACTTGTCCACCGTGACCGTGCGCTCGGGCGCCTGCCGAGCCTGGACCGCGGGGGCGGCGAGGCCCACCACGGCGAGGGAGAGGGCCGCTGCCGCGGCCGCCGTCGAACGCCTCACGACATGCTCCTGGAGCTCGGGCGCGATCGGGTCGAGCGCGCGGGACGCGCGCACGCTACGCCGCGGCGGACCTGCCCGGAAGGGGCCGCGCGGCGCGCGACCCCCGGACGGCGCAGGCCGCCGTCGACGGTGCGGCGCGGGCTGCCTCGGCCGGCCCTCGGATCAGTCGACCGGGACGCGGTAGGCGGCGGTCACGTAGGGCACGGCGACCACGTCGCGGCCCGCGGTGGAGGGGTGGGTGGCCAGCAGCGCGCGGACCGCGGCGTAGACGTCGTCGGAGTCCTCCCGCAGGCGGACGTAGGAGAACGTGGAGACCAGCCCGACGACCTCGTCGGGCGTCATCGGCACCTCGTGCGGGAAGTCGCGGCGCTCGACCGTGGGGTGCACCTCCGCGATCTGCGCGAGCGCGTCGGCCCGGCTGCTGCGCATGCTGTCCTCGCCGTCGATGAGGTCCGACAGCTCGCCCATCCACGGCACGCGGTCGTCGCGCACGTTCCACACCATCCCGATCACGCCGCCGGGCCGCACCACCCGGACGAACTCGGCGGCGGCGGCCGGCTTGTCGAACCAGTGCCAGGCCTGGCCGACGAGGACGGCGTCGACCGCGGAGTCGGCCAGCGGCAGCTGCTCGGCGTGGGCGACCTGCCGCGCTACCTCGGGCAGCGACGCGCCGAGCGCCTCGAGCATCCCCGGGTCCGGCTCGTAGGCCGTGACGTCGAGCCCGAGCCCCGCCAGCAGCCGGGTGAGCGCGCCGGTGCCGGCTCCGACGTCGGCGACCGTGCGCACGTCGGTGCGGGCGGCCTCGAGGATCCACCGCACCGCCTCGGCCGGGTAGCCGGGGCGGAAGCGCGCGTAGGTCGCGGCCGCGGCACCGAAGGAGAGCTTGCGGTCGTCGAAGGAGGGGGTCGGCATGGCCCCGACGCTATCCCCGACGTCGGACGGGACGGGCCCCGTTAACCTTGCGCGCATGACCGACGCCGCGCCGCCCGCCGATGCCGAGGACGACGTCCCCGAGCAGATGCGGGTGCGTCGCGAGAAGCGCCAGCGCCTGCTCGACTCCGGCCAGCAGCCGTATCCGGTCCGGGTCCCGGTCACCCACACCATCGCCCAGGTGCGCGCGGCGCACCCGGACCTCGCGCCGGACACCGCCACCGGCGAGCAGGTCGCGGTCGCGGGCCGCGTGATCTTCGTCCGCAACACCGGCAAGCTGTGCTTCGCCACCTTGCGCGCGGGCGACGGCACCGAGCTCCAGGCGATGCTCAGCCTCGACCGCGTCGGCGAGCAGCGCCTCGCCGACTGGAAGGCCGACGTCGACCTCGGCGACCACGTGGCGGTGCAGGGCGAGGTCATCACCTCGCGCCGCGGCGAGCTGAGCGTGCTCGCCGACTCCTGGCAGCTCGCGGCCAAGACGCTGCGGCCCCTGCCGGTGGAGCACAAGCCCCTCGCCGAGGAGACGAGGGTGCGCCAGCGCTACGTGGACCTCGTCGTCCGCCCGCAGGCGCGCGAGGTCGCCCAGCTGCGGGTGCGCACCGTGGGGGCGCTGCGGCGCAGCTTCGCCGACCGCGGCTACCTCGAGGTCGAGACCCCGATGCTGCAGACCCTCCACGGCGGCGCCACCGCGCGGCCCTTCGTCACGCACTCCAACGCGCTCGACATGGACCTCTACCTGCGCATCGCGCCGGAGCTGTTCCTCAAGCGCTGCGTCGTCGGGGGCCTCGAGCGGGTCTTCGAGATCAACCGGAACTTCCGCAACGAGGGCGCCGACTCCACGCACTCGCCGGAGTTCGCGATGCTCGAGTTCTACGCCGCCTACAGCGACTACCACGACATGGCGCGCACGCTGCGCGAGGTGATCCAGGAGGCGACGATCGCTGCGCACGGGTCGCTGGAGTTCACCCGGTTCGACGGCCAGGCGCGCGACTTCTCCGGCGAGTGGGACCAGCTCTCGGTCTACCCGTCGGTGTCGGCCGCGGTGGGCCGGGAGATCACGCCGCAGACGCCGGTCGACGTGCTCGCCGAGCTGTGCGAGGCGGTCGGCATCAAGCCCGAGCACACGTGGGTGCCCGGCAAGTACGTCGAGGAGCTGCTCGAGCACCACGTCGTGCCCACCTTCACGCGCCCCACCTTCGTCATGGACTACCCCGAGGACACCTCGCCCCTGGTGCGGGCGCACCGCGAGATCCCCGGCGTCGTGGAGAAGTGGGACCTCTACATCGACGGCACCGAGCAGGGCACGGGGTACTCCGAGCTCGTCGACCCCGTGGTGCAGCGCGAGCGGCTCGTCGCGCAGTCGCTGCTCAAGGCGGGCGGCGACGTCGAGGCGATGCAGGTCGACGAGGACTTCCTGCGGGCGCTGGAGTACGGCATGCCGCCGTCCGGCGGGGTGGGCATGGGCATCGACCGCCTGCTCATGAACCTCACCGGCCTCAACATCCGCGAGACCATCCTCTTCCCCCTCGTGAAGCCGGAATGAGCCCGGCCAGCAGGCTCCGGATCCGCCCGGCGCGCACGTCCGACGTCGCGTCCATCCGCCGCCTCGTCGACACCTACGCCCCGGACCGCCGGCTGCTGTCCAAGGCCACGGTGACGCTCTACGAGTCGGTGCCGGAGTTCGTCGTCGGCGAGCTCGACGGCGCCGTGGTCGCCTGCGGTGCCGTGCACGTGATGTGGGAGGACCTCGCCGAGGTGCGCACCGTGGCGGTCGAGCCGTCGCTGCGCGGCCAGGGGGTGGGCGGCGTCCTGCTCGAGCACCTGGTGCAGCGCGCCCGCGACCTCGGCGTCAAGCGCGTCTTCTGCCTCACCTTCGAGACCGGGTTCTTCGGCCGTCACGGCTTCGTCGAGATCGAGGGGGCCCCGGTGGAGCACGCCGTGTTCGAGCAGCTGCTCCAGTCCTACGACGAGGGCGTCGCGGAGTTCCTCGACCTCGAGCGGGTGAAGCCCAACACGCTGGGCAACCACCGGATGCTGCTGGTGCTGTGATGACGCAGCGCGCGGGCTGCCGCGGAGGGGACCGATGACGTGGCTCTACGCCGCGTCGGCGGCGGTCGTGCTGCTCGTGGCCACCTGGTTCCTGCGGCACCGGATCCGGCCGTCGGACGTCGCGGTGCCGCGGTGGTGGCGGCTGTCCGGCGTCCTGGTGTGGGCCGCGCTGCTCCTCGGCGGGTTCACCGGGGTCGCGTCCCTGCTCTCGCCCCTGCTGTCCGGGCTGACCGGCACGCCGGCCGCGGTGATCGGCGGCGGCGTGTTCGGCCTCGTCGTGGCGCTCGTCGTCGTCGTGGGCGCCGGGCTCGCGTTCTACGCCGACACCGACATGTGGAAGTGGGCCGCGCTCTTCCAGGTGATCGCGCTCGTGGGCAACCTCGGCGCGGCCGCGAGCACCGGGCAACCGGCGTACACCGCGTTCTGCGTCGTGCCGCTCGCCGGCCTCGTCGCGCTCGTGATGGCCTTCCGCGACCCGCCCGCGCCCACGAAGCCCCCGCCCCCGCCCGCGCGCCGCCGCCGCCGCTGACCCGCGATGTCACTGGTGAAACGGTCGCTTCCCGGGCCGGGAGACGACCGTTTCACCAGTGACGTCGGTCTCAGCCGGTGTTGCGCAGGCCCGTCGCGATGCCGTTGACCGTGAGCAGCAGCGCGCGGCGCAGCGTGGGGTCGACGTCGGCGCCGTCGCCCGCGCGCGCCTCGCGCACCCGGCGCAGCAGCTGCACCTGGAGCAGCTGGAGGGGGAGCAGGTAGCGGTCGCGCGTGGCCAGGGTGGAGGCGAGCGTCGGCTGGGACCCGAGCACGCTGCCGCCGCCGGTCAGCGCGAGCACCTCGGCCTGGGTGACCTCGTGCTCGGCGACGACGGCGTCGAACACGTGGTGCAGCTCGGGCGGCACCAGCTGGTCGACGTACTCGCGCGCCACCGTGAGGTCGGTCTTGGCCAGCGTCATCTCGACGTTGGACACGAAGTTGCGGAAGAAGTGCCACTGCTCGTGCATGTGCGCGAGCTCCTCGCCGTGGCCGGCCTCCCGGGCGGCCCGCAGCCCGCTGCCGACGCCGAACCACCCGGGCACGATCTGGCGCGACTGCGTCCAGCCGAACACCCACGGGATGGCCCGCAGCGACCCGATGCTGCCCTCGGCGGTGGCGCGCCGCGACGGGCGCGACCCGAGGTGCAGGTCGCCCAGCTCCTCCACCGGGGTCGACGTCGCGAAGTAGCGCGGCAGGTCGGGGTCGTCGACGAGGCCGCGGTAGGCGCGCTGGGCCTCGGCCGACACCAGGTCCATCACCGGGTCCCAGCGGGCGAGCCGGTCCGCGCCGGCGCGCGGCACCTGGTGCAGCACGGTCGACTCGACAACCGCGGCGAGCAGCAGCTCGAGGTTCTCCCGGGCCAGCGTGGGGAGCAGGTACTTGTCGCTGATCACCTCGCCCTGCTCGGTGAGCTTGATCTCGCCGTCGAGCACGCCCCACGGCTGCGAGAGCACGGCGTCGTACGTCGGCCCGCCGCCGCGGCCGACGGTGCCGCCGCGCCCGTGGAAGAGCCGCAGCCGGACGTCGTGGGCCCGGGCGACGTCGCGCAGGCGCCGCTGCGCGAGGTGGATCTCCCACTGCGACGTCGTGATCCCGGCGTCCTTGTTGGAGTCGCTGTAGCCGAGCATCACCTCCTGCACGTCGCCGCGCAGCGCCACGATGCGCCGGTAGGAGGGGTCCGAGAGCAGGCCGTCGAGCAGGTCGCCGGCCCGGCGCAGCTCGTCCACCGTCTCCAGCAGTGGCACGAACCCGATCCGCGCGACGTCGGCCGCGAGGTCGACCAGTCCCGCCTCGCGGGCGAGCACCACCGCGGCCAGGACGTCGTCGACGCCCTTGGTCATCGACACGATGTAGGTCTCGCAGACCTCCGGCCCGTGCTGGTCGAGCGCCTCGCGGATGGCGACGAAGGCGCCGTAGGTGCGCAGGTCGTCGCCCTCCAGCGGGGGCGGGGTGGGGGCGAGCGGGCGGCGCGAGGCGAGCTCGGCCGACAGCAGGCGGGTGCGGTGCTCGCGCGGCAGGTCCTCGTAGCGCCAGCCCTGCTCGCCGAGCCGGTCGACCAGCGCGCCCACGGCGCTGTGGTGCATCGCGGCGTGCTCGCGGACGTCGAGGGTCACGAGCGAGAGCCCGAACGCCGCCACGGTGCGGATCGCGCGATCCACCACGCCGGTCGCCTCGAGCTCGCCCCGGTGGGTCGCCAGCGACTCGCGCACCAGCACGAGGTCGTCGAGCAGCTCGCGGGTGGCGGCGTAGTCGCGGCCCGGGCGGTGCGGCGTCGCGCTCGCGATCCGCGCGCGGGTCGCCACCAGCTTCGCCCGCACGCAGGTGAGCTTGAGGCGGTAGGGCTCCTCGGCGTTGAGCCTGCGGTAGCGCGGGTCGAGCTCGGTGATGGCCGCGAGGTCCGCCTCGAGCGAGGCGCGCAGCTGCGGGCTGACGTCGTTGAGCCGCTCCGAGACCGACAGGTCGTCGAGGAGGCGGTCGATCACGGGCAGCAGGTCGCGCACGGCGTGGTCGCGCACCAGGTCCACCACGCGTCGCGTGACGTCCGGCGTCACGAACGGGTTGCCGTCGCGGTCGCCGCCGATCCACGACCCGAAGGAGAGCGGGCGGGCGTCGGACGGCAGCTCGACGCCGACCGAGGCCAGCGCGAGGGCGAGGTCGTCGAGCACCTCCGCGACCGGGCCGCGGGCGAGGTCGTCGAGGTAGTAGAGCGCGTTGCGCGCCTCGTCGAGCACCTCGGGGCGCTCCAGGCGCAGCTCGTCGGTCTGCCACAGCAGGTCGACCAGCTCGGCGGCCCGGCGCGCCACGCGGGGGTGCTCGAGGGTCATGCCGTCGCGCTCCGCGGCGTCGAGCAGGTCGGCGATGGCGCGCAGCTTGAGCAGCACCGACCGCCGGGCCGCCTCCGTGGGGTGCGCGGTGAACACCGGGCGCGCCGAGAGCCGCGAGACACCGGCCGAGACCGCCTCCGGCGTGACCTCGCCCGCGGCGATCGCCGCCTCGATCCGGCGCGCGGCAGCCGAGAGCGGGTCGCCGTCGGTGCGCCGGGCGCCGCGCAGCACCCGCGAGCGGTGCACCTGCTCGGTCACGTTCGCGAGGTGGAAGTACGTCGAGAACGCCCGGGCGAGCCGGATGGCCGTGGGCAGGTCCACCCCGTGCAGCAGGTCGCTCGTGGCGGCGAGGTCGGTGCGCGCCGTGGCCCGCACCTGCTCGACGAGCGCGAGCAGCTCGGCGGAGTCCTGGCGCACGAGCGTGGCCCCGAGCAGCTCGCCGAGCGCGCGGATGTCGGCCCGCAGGGCGCTGATGTCCTCGGGCACGGGGTCGCCGTTGCCGACTGTGGGACGGTCGGGCCGCGGGGCGGCGTCCGACGTCACGGGCCGGGTGGCGGGGGAGGAGGTGTGGCTGGTCACGGGCGTCCGTCCGGTGGGCTGCGGGACGGCGCGGCGTCGCTGACGCACCTCGGCCAGCCTAGCGGCCGCCGCAGGTGCGGCGCCGGGGCGCGGCGCAATTCCGACGGGGAAAGGCGAGCAATTCCGGTGGGAAACCGTTCCGCGAGCCCTCTCCTTTCGTCCGGAATTCCACCCGGAATTGCCCGATGAATTTCGCTTCCGTGGGAATTGCGCGCTAATCTCCGGTGGCGCCGCACCCGGCGCCGGACCGGGCGGGTCGCGTCCCGCCCCAGCGGAAGGTGGCACCCGGCATGGCCCAGAAGGTGCAGGTCGTCCTCGTCGACGACCTCGACGGCGGCACGGCGGACGAGACGGTGCCGTTCTCGCTCGACGGCGTCTCCTACGAGATCGACCTCAGCCACGACAACGCCGCCGCGCTGCGCGACCTGCTCGCGCCCTACGTCGGGCACGGCCGCCGTGTGGGCGCGCCCCGGCGCTCGCCCCGGACCCGGTCCGCGCGCGGGGGATCGGGCACCAGCCCCGCGGAGATCCGCGAGTGGGCGAAGTCGCAGGGGATCGCCGTGAACGAGCGCGGCCGCATCAGCGCGGACCTGCAGGCCAAGTTCCAGGCCGCGCACGCGTGAGCGCCCGATGACCGTCCTCGCCCGGCGCGAGGACGGGCTCGAGATCGACGACGACCCGGACCGGGTCGACCTCGACACCACCGTGGACCTCGTGGTGCGCCAGGGCTACTGGGCGAACGCGCGCACCCGCGACGCCGTCGCGGCCTCGATCCGCTCCTCGTGGGTGTTCGGCGTCTACGACGGCGACCGCCAGATCGGCTTCGCCCGCGCGGTGACCGACCGAGCCACCTTCGCGTGGATCTGCGACGTCATCGTGGACGAGGGCCGGCGCGGGCAGGGCGTGGGCACCTGGCTCATGCGCGTGATCACCGGCTCCCTCGACGACGCCGGTGTGCCGCGCCAGATCCTGGCCACGCTCGACGCGCACGAGGTCTACCGCGGGGTGGGGTACTCCGAGCTCGCCTACCCCGAGCGCTGGATGGAGCGCGACCTGCGCCCAGACGTGCCGCCGCGTCCGGCCGGCTGAGGCGCGGGGTCGTCTCGCTCACCCGTGCCGGCGCGGGTCAGCCGCGGTGGACCACCTCGGCGTCGAAGGACCCGCGGGGCTGGACGGCGAGCTGCCAAAACCGCTCCGCCACCGTGTCCGGCTCGAACCCGGGACCGCCGAGGACGCCGTCGACCGTCACCGTGGCCACGTGGACGCCGGTGCCCTCGAGCTCTCGCGCCGCGGCGAGCACGTAGGCGCGCAGGGCGGACTTCACCACCGTGACGACGGTGCCGCCCGGCCACGGGTGCAGGGCCACGCCGGACCCGGTGGCCAGCACCACGCCCTGGTCGCGCTCGCGCATCGCGGGCAGCACCTCCTGCAGCGACCAGACCGCCCCCAGGACGCCGACCCGGAAGCCGGCCTCGAGGTCGGCCGCGGCGACGTCGGAGGGCGTGCCCGGGCCGCCCACGGGGGTGTTGACGATGACGACGTCGGGCTCGCCCTGGCGCGCGCGGACGGCCGCGAACGCGGCGCGCAGGGAGTCCTCGTCGCCGGCGTCGGCCACGTGGGCGAGGGCGCGCACGCCGAGGCCGGCGAGCTCCTCGACGAAGGCCGCTCCCGCGGCCGGGTCGCGCACCAGGAGGGCGAGCTCGTGCCCCTCGCGGCCGAAGCGGCGGGCCAGCGCCATCCCCATGCCGGGGCCGGTGCCGACGATCACGGTGATCACGCCCCGACGCTACCGTCCGCCCACCGGACCGTCCCGGCCCCGCGCCCGCCCGGTAGCGGCCGGGCGACGCCCGGCCGGGGGCCACCGCGCGTGGGGTCCGCCGTCGGGAGGACGTCGCAGGTCAGGCCTTGATCACCGGCCCGATCGCGCCGATGACCGCAGGGGGCTCCGGACCGGTTCACCCACGGCGTAACACGAGGCGGAACGCCCGCAGCGAACCGGGGGTTCTGCGACATGAGGCCCGACAGGTGCCGGGCTAGTCTTGCGTGACCGGCTGCGCAGCGGCCGCTCGCTGGTGAGGGAGAGTGCAGATGTTCGAGAGGTTCACCGACCGGGCCCGCCGGGTTGTCGTCCTGGCGCAGGAAGAGGCCCGGATGCTCAACCACAACTACATCGGCACCGAGCACATCCTCCTGGGCCTCATCCACGAGGGCGAGGGCGTGGCCGCCAAGGCGCTCGAGTCGCTGGGGATCTCGCTCGAGGCCGTGCGCCAGCAGGTCGAGGAGATCATCGGCCAGGGCCAGCAGGCGCCGTCGGGGCACATCCCGTTCACGCCGCGGGCCAAGAAGGTGCTCGAGCTCTCGCTGCGCGAGGCGCTCCAGCTCGGCCACAACTACATCGGCACCGAGCACATCCTGCTCGGCCTCATCCGCGAGGGCGAGGGCGTCGCCGCCCAGGTGCTGGTCAAGCTCGGCGCCGACCTCAACCGGGTGCGCCAGCAGGTCATCCAGCTGCTGTCGGGCTACCAGGGCAAGGAGCCGGCGGCTGCGGGCGGCCCCGCCGAGGGCACGCCGTCCACCTCGCTCGTGCTCGACCAGTTCGGCCGCAACTTCACCCAGGCGGCCCGCGACGGCAAGCTCGACCCGGTCATCGGCCGGGAGACCGAGATCGAGCGCATCATGCAGGTGCTCTCGCGCCGCACCAAGAACAACCCGGTGCTCATCGGGGAGCCCGGCGTCGGCAAGACCGCCGTCGTCGAGGGCCTGTCCCAGATGATCGTCAAGGGCGAGGTGCCCGAGACCCTCAAGGACAAGCAGATCTACTCCCTCGACCTCGGCGCGCTCGTGGCCGGCAGCCGCTACCGCGGCGACTTCGAGGAGCGGCTGAAGAAGGTCCTCAAGGAGATCCGCACCCGCGGCGACATCATCCTGTTCATCGACGAGATGCACACCCTCGTCGGTGCGGGCGCCGCCGAGGGCGCGATCGACGCCGCCTCGATCCTCAAGCCGATGCTCGCCCGCGGCGAGCTCCAGACGATCGGCGCCACCACGCTCGACGAGTACCGCAAGTACGTCGAGAAGGACGCCGCCCTCGAGCGCCGGTTCCAGCCGATCCAGGTGGCCGAGCCGACGCTGGCCCACACGATCGAGATCCTCAAGGGCCTGCGCGACCGCTACGAGTCGCACCACCGCGTGTCGATCACCGACGCCGCGCTCGTGGCGGCCGCCACCCTCGCCGACCGCTACGTCTCCGACCGGTTCCTGCCGGACAAGGCGATCGACCTCATCGACGAGGCCGGCGCCCGGCTGCGCATCCGCCGGATGACCGCGCCGCCGGACCTGCGCGAGTTCGACGAGCGCATCGCCGACGTCCGCCGCGAGAAGGAGAGCGCGATCGACGCGCAGGACTTCGAGAAGGCGGCCTCGCTGCGCGACAAGGAGAAGCAGCTGCTCGGCGAGAAGGCGTCGCGCGAGCGGGAGTGGAAGGCCGGCGACATGGACGTCGTCGCCGAGGTCGACGAGGAGCTCGTCGCCGAGGTCCTCGCCACGGCCACCGGCATCCCGGTGTTCAAGCTCACCGAGGAGGAGAGCGCCCGGCTGCTGCGCATGGAGGACGAGCTGCACAAGCGCGTCATCGGCCAGCAGCAGGCGATCAAGTCCCTGTCGCAGGCGATCCGGCGCACCCGTGCCGGGCTCAAGGACCCGAAGCGCCCGGGCGGCTCGTTCATCTTCGCCGGCCCGTCCGGCGTCGGGAAGACCGAGCTGAGCAAGACGCTCGCGGAGTTCCTCTTCGGCGACGAGGACGCGCTCATCTCCCTGGACATGAGCGAGTTCTCCGAGAAGCACACCGTGTCGCGGCTGTTCGGCTCGCCCCCCGGCTACGTCGGGTACGAGGAGGGCGGCCAGCTCACCGAGAAGGTGCGCCGCAAGCCGTTCTCCGTCGTGCTCTTCGACGAGGTGGAGAAGGCACACCCGGACATCTTCAACTCGCTGCTGCAGATCCTCGAGGACGGCCGGCTGACCGACTCCCAGGGCCGCGTCGTCGACTTCAAGAACACCGTCATCATCATGACGACCAACCTCGGCACGCGGGACATCGCCAAGGGCCAGAACCTCGGCTTCTCCAACGCCGAGGACACCAAATCGTCCTACGAGCGGATGAAGAACAAGGTCAACGACGAGCTCAAGCAGCACTTCCGGCCCGAGTTCCTCAACCGTGTCGACGACATCGTGGTCTTCCACCAGCTCACGCAGGAGGAGATCGTCACCATCGTCGACCTGATGACGGCCAAGCTCGACCAGCGCCTCAAGGACAAGGACATGGGCATCGAGCTCACGCGGGCGGCCAAGGACCTGCTCGCCGAGCGCGGCTACGACCCCGTCCTCGGCGCCCGTCCGCTGCGCCGCACCATCCAGCGCGAGATCGAGGACGTGCTCTCGGAGAAGATCCTCTTCGGCGAGCTGCGGCCCGGCTCGATCGTGGTGGTCGACGTCGAGGGCGAGGGCGCGGCCCGGAGCTTCGTGTTCCGCGGCGAGTCCAAGTCCCCGGTCCCCGCGATCGAGGAGATCGTCGAGATCGTGGGCGCCGGCGGCGCCGACGAGGGCCAGGGCGAGGGCGACGGCGCCTCCGCCTGACCTACCGCACGCCCGAGGGCGGCGCACCCGAGCGGTGCGCCGCCCTCGGCGCGTCCGGGGCCGGCGGGGTGCGGTCGGCACCGGAGCCGGGCAGCGAGAACGTGCCGTCCGGCCGCGGGTCCACCAGGCCGTCGGCCACCAGGCTGTCCAGCGCGCGGGCCCGCTGCACCGCGTCGTCCCAGACGGCGTCCAGGGCCGGCGCCGCGACCGGGCCGTCGGCCTCGCGCAGCACGGCCATCAGCAGCCCGCGCACCTGGCGGTCGGTCCCGGCGAAGCGCTGCACCGGACGGGCCGGTCCGTCGTAGGCGGGCCGCCCGGCCGCGAGCCAGGCGCACCACCCGCGCACCGGGCAGCCCCCGCAGCCCGGTGCCGTGGCCGTGCACACCAGCGCGCCGAGCTCCATCGTCGCGACCGACCAGGTCGCGGCCGTGGCGTCGTCGTCGGGCAGCACGGCCTCGGCCCGCGCGCGCTCGGCGGCGGTCACCGACGGGCTGGGGTGCTCGCTGCCGCCCAGCAGCCGCGCCAGCACGCGGCGCACGTTGGTGTCGAGCACCACCGCGCGCCGGCCGTGGGCGAAGGCGAGCACGGCGGCGGCCGTGTAGTCGCCCACCCCGGGCAGCGAGCGCAGGTCGTCGTAGGTCGCGGGCACCCGGCCGTCGAACCGCTCGACGCAGGCGACGGCCGCGGCGTGCAGGCGCAGGGCGCGGCGGGGGTAGCCCAGCCGACCCCACATGCGCACGGCCTCGCCCGGGGAGTCGGCCGCGAGGTCGGCCGGCTGAGGCCAGCGCGCGAGCCAGGCCTCCCAGGCCGGCACCACGCGCTCGACGGGGGTCTGCTGGAGCATCACCTCGCTGACCAGCACGCCCCAGGCGTCACGGGCGGGCCGTCGCCACGGCAGGTCGCGGGCGTGCCCGGCGTACCAGGCGAGGAGCGGATCGTGCAGGGACGAGGTGGGCATCTCGCGCGGCATCCTCGCACCGCCGCCACGCGGGCGCCCGGCCCGGGTACCGTGCGGGGGTGAGCACGCTGCTGCGCCCCACGGGACCCCGCCCCGCGGGCGTCTACTGGTGGCGCCGGCTGCTCGTGCTGCTCGTCGTGCTCGCCCTCGCCCTCGGCGTCCGCTGGCTGCTCACCGGCCGCAGCGCCGACGGGACGCCGGTGTCCGCCCCGACCGACTCCCCGAGCGCCTCGCCGACGACGTCCCCCACCCGGACGCCGAGCCCCACGGCGTCGACGACGAAGAAGCCGTCGAAGTCGCCCAGCGCGACCCGCTCCGCGACGTCGAGCCCGTCAGCCACGCCCACCGGCACGCCCGCCTGCACCGACTCGCAGATCACCGTGACGGCCTCGACCGACGCCGCGTCCTACCCGGTGGGCTCCACGCCCCGGCTGCGGATGAAGATCGAGAACACCTCGAGCACCGCCTGCAAGCGCGACATCGGCGCGGCGCAGAACGAGCTCATCATCACCTCCGGCACCGCCCACGTGTGGTCGTCGGACGACTGCAACCCCGGCGGCACGCCGCAGGTCGAGACGATCGCGCCGGGGCAGTCGTTCTCGGTGTCGGTCACCTGGCTCGGGCGCCTGTCGCAGCCGGGCTGCCCCGCCAACGAGCCGGCCGCGAAGGCGGGCAACTACAAGCTCGTCGGCCGCAACGGCAAGGTGCTCTCGGACCCGGCGGTCTTCTCGCTCACCTGAGCCGTCGCCGCTCCTTCACGGAGCTTGACGGGGGGCGCAGCCCCGCGGTGTGCCTGCGAGGCTGCGCCCAGTCTTCGAGAGTCACGAGAACCGCACCGTGGCGAGCCAGGTGGCGAACTCCTCGGCGACAGCGGGAGCGTCGCCCGTGTTGGTGGTGCTGCGGCTCTCGTACAGCAGGGTAGGAGGCTGACCGACACCCTGGTCGACGATGGCCAGGTAGAGCGTCTGCCCTGAGCTGAGGTTGAAGCATCCGCCTTCCTGCTTGCGGTCCGTCGCTGCTCCGCACCGGACCAATCCGGGGGCGTCCTGAGCCACTTCAACGATCATCGTCGTTGCCGGCTTGCCGTCCACCGAGGTCGAGGTGACGGCGTCGACCGTGCCGTAGCCGCGTGACTGCACCTGTTCCCACGCCGTCACGTACTGGGCGTACGTCGGCGTCGTGATCCTCGTGGCACCCAACGGATACATGTACGGCACGTCGAAGATCCAGACACCTCGGTCCTGACCGTTCGGACAGGGGCCGTCGCAGAGCTGCTGCTGATAGGTGTATCCGTCCGGGCTCGCCGCGACCGCCTGCGCAGTCGCCGCCCACCCGGGCAGCGCTGCGGTCAGGCTCGGCGTCAGCTGCCAGGCGTCCAGCGGGAAGGTGACTGCGGATGCAGTCGGACTTGGCGACACGACAGGCGGACTCGGCCGGCTTCCTGGTCGGTTGAGGGCGACCAGTGCGCCCGTTGTCACGACGAGGAGAGCAGCGGTCGCGAGTGCGATCGTCCAGATGCGACGATGACGCTTAGCGCTGCGCATCGAATCGTGGAGCCGGTGCTCAGCGTCGAGCATGTCGGCGGACATGGCGATCTCCTTGGCTTCGTCGTGCAGCGCGGCGGAGAGCGCCGAGGCGAAATCGTTCATGCCCAGGCCTCCATCCGCTTCTGCAGGGCGGTCGTGGCTCGGTGGGCGTGCTTCTTCACCGAACCGGGACTGACACCCAGCCAGTGCGCGATCTGGTCCTCGGAGAGGTCGAGGTAGTAGCGCAGCACGATCACTTCGCGCTGTCGCTGCGGCAGTTGCCGGACTGCAGCCACCAGATGGTCGCGCTGCCGGCTGTCGACCGCCGTTGCCTCGGCGGACGGCCATGGATCCCCTTCCGGGGGACGGTGGGAGCGTTCGGTGAGTCGTCGACGGAGCCGCGAGCGAGCCCCATTCACGACGCTCCTGTCCAGGTAGGCCACTGCCGCGCCGGGGTCCCGCAGCGAACCCCATCCGCGGTACAGCCTTTCAAAAGCGTCCTGCACGACCTCCTCGGCCGTCCCCCGGTCGTCGACCAGGAGACCGGCCAGGCCGAGCAGGCGCCGGTAGTGCGCATGGAACAACGAGGTGACCGCCGCATCTCGCGACGGGGGGGCGTCGACGGACCCCCACGCGTCGCTCGTGCCTCTCATGGCGGACCCCTTCTCGGCGTGATGTCGGGGGCATAGACGCGGGACAGGGCGAAAGGTTGACACGTGTCCTACGGGAACTCACGCCAGGCGGAGATCCCTGTCTGGCCCGGGGCGCTCGAGTCGAGCCGGCGGAGGGCCGTCCGGTCGTCCGGCCGTGGGGCGAACGTCGTTCGTCCGAGTGCCTCTGGGGTGGCGAGCGGGCGCTCCAGGATGCCGTTCCGACGCGGGCATCCCCCTCAAGTACTAGCCCGATCGTGACGAATCGGCTACGAGGGGCGCGCGGACGCGTCGCCCCGCTCGGGAGCGGAGGTGGCAGGTGACGGCGTCGCGTCGTGACGGCAGCCCGCCCGAGCCGCTCACCGTCGTCTCGACGGTGGTCGTGGCCGGCACGCACGTGCGCGCCACGAGGCTGGCCCAGCTGCTCGAGGCCGTGGGCGTCTCCGTGGTCGGCACGAGCCGCTCGGTCGAGGACGCCGTGACGCTCGTGAGCGAGCGACGTCCCGACACCGTGCTGCTCGACCTCGCCCTCGACGCCGGCGGCCTCGACCTCGTCGAGCTGGTGATGGGACGACGGGCCACCCCGATCGTGCTGACGGGTGCGGCCGCCGACAACGCCGCGGCGGCGCTCGCGGCCGGGGCCGTCGACGTCGTCGCCCCCGGCACCGAGCGCCTCGGCGCCGCGCCCTACGCCCGGGCCCTCGGGCGGCACCTGCGGGTGGCCAGCCGGGTGCGCGTCATCACGCATCCTCGCGGGCGCCTGCGCGAGCGGGGCCTGGGCACCGTGCTCGCCGCGCCCGCCCCGCCGCGGGTCGTCGCGACCGAGCAGCCTTCGGGACCGGGCGACGCCGAGGAGGCGCGCCGGGCGCGCCGCCGGCGGCCGCCGATCGTCGTCATCGGCGCCTCCACGGGCGGCCCGCCCGCGCTGGCCGCCGTGCTGGGCGCGCTGCCCGCCGACCTGCCCGCCCCGGTGCTCGTCGTGCAGCACATGGCCGACGGCTTCGTGGAGGGGCTGGCCAAGTGGCTCGACGGCGTCGTCCCGATGCCGGTCTCGGTGGCGCTCAACGGCGACCGGCTGCGCCCGGGCCACGTGGTGCTCGCACCCAGCGACGGCAACCTCGTGGTGGAGGGCGGCCTGCGGATCCGCATCGAGGAGCCGCACCCCGCGCAGTTCCACATCCCGGAGATCGACCGCACGCTGCGCTCGGTGGCGGAGGTGTGCCGCGAGCGGGCGGTGGGCGTGCTGCTCACCGGGATGGGTCGCGACGGCGCGGCCGGGATGCTCGCGCTGCGGCGCGTGGGGGCGTTCACCATCGGCCAGGACGAGCGCACGAGCGCCGTGTGGGGCATGCCCGCCGCCGCGGCCGCCCTCGACGGGCTCGACGTCGAGCTGCCGCTGCCGGAGATCTCCGAGCGCATCCTGCTCGCGGTCGAGCGCCTCTGCGTGCCCGAGGCGGTGTGAGGTGAGCGGCGTCGCGGTGGGCCCGCAGGCGCTGACCGACGCGGAGTTCGCCGCGCTGGCCGGCTACCTCGCGCACGAGGCGGGCCTGGTGTTCGACCAGAGCCGGCGTCCCACGCTCTCGGCGGTGATCGCCGAGCGGCTCGCGGCCAGCGGCGCAGCGGAGCTCGGCGCCTACCTCGCCCGCATCAGCACGCCGGCCGGCGCCGAGGAGCGCCAGCGGCTGCTGGACGCGGTGACCGTCCCGGAGACGCACTTCTTCCGCAACCCGCCGCAGATGACCGCGCTGGCCCGACGCCTGCTGCCCGAGCTGATGCGCCGCGCGGTGGCACGCGGCCGCCCGCTCACGGTGTGGAGCGCGGGCTGCTCGAGCGGCGAGGAGCCGTACTCGCTGGCGATCCTGGCCGCCGAGGTCGCGGCGTCGCTGCCCGAGGCGCCGCAGGTGCGCATCCTGGCCACGGACCTCGCCACCCAGGCCGTCGAGGCCACCCGGCGGGCGCGCTACGCCGGGCGCTCGCTGAGCCTGGTGGACGACGAGCGGCTCGCGGCCTGGTTCACCACCGAGCCCGACGGCACCCGCTCCGTGGTGCCCGCGGTGCGCGACCTCGTCGACGTGCGCCTGCACAACCTCGTCGCGGACGAGCCGCCGTTCGGCCCCGGCGAGGTCGACCTGGTGGTGTGCCGCAACGTCACCATCTACTTCTCCCGCGACACCATGCGCGAGCTGGTGGGCCGCTTCCACACCGTCCTCGGCGCGGGCGGATACCTGCTGGTGGGCCACGCCGAGACCCTCTGGCAGGTGACCGACGCGTTCACGCTCGTGACCCTCGGGGACGCCTTCGCCTACCGCAAGGACTCGCCCGCCGTGCCGGCGGCCGCCCCCGCCGAGGGCGAGGCCCCCGCCGCACCGCGGCCCCACCGGCGCGCCGTCGTGCGGGCCGAGCGGCGCGACCGGCGCAGCTGGCCCGAGGCGCCGCAGCCCGTCGTGCGTCCGACCGACTCCGTGCCGGACCCGGACACCGCCACCGACCTGCTCGGGCAGGCGCGCGCCGCCCTCGCGCTGGCCCGTTACGCCGAGGCCGCGCGGCTGGCGGCCTCGGCCGCCATGGCCAGCCCGTTCGAGGTGGAGGCGTACGTCGTCGAGGGCCGGGCCCGGGCCACCGTGGGCGACGACGAGGGCGCGCTCGTCGCGCTGCGCAAGGCCGTCTACCTCGCGCCCAAGGCCGGGCACGCCCGGTTCCAGCTGGCCGGGGCGCTCTCCCGCTGCGGCGAGCACGCCGCCGCCGCCCGCGAGTACCGCTCGGCGGCCGCGACCCTGCCGCAGACTCCGCCGGCCGACCTCGTGGACCTGCTCGACGGCTGCGACGTGGCTCAGCTCGTGGCGCTGTGCCGCCGCCTGGCGGACCAGTGCGACCGGCGCGCGGCCGAGGAGGGCGGATGAGCCCGGAGGCGGCGCCGGCCTCGCGGTTCGCGCCCGCCCCCGTGCCCGCCGCGCCCGTGCCCGCCACCGACGAGGCGACCCCAGCTCCGCCACTCGGTGGCGACCCGGCTCCGCCACGCAGTAACGACCCGGCCGCGGCGCCGGTCCCGGGTGCGCCGGGTGGCGTGGAACGACGCCGCCCCGGCCGGCCGTGGAGCGACCGCACGGCTGCTGCCGACTCATCCGACGCGGCCGCGACGACGTCCGGGGCGGAGCGCCGCGCGCCGCGCGCCGCGGCACCCGACCCGCAGGGCTACGTGCTCTTCGCCGTCGGCTCCACTGTCTTCGCCGCCGCCGTGGGCGAGGTGCACGAGGTGGTGCGCGCGGCCCGGATCGAGCTGCTCGCCGACCGGAGCCACCCGCTCGGGCGCGGGGTGGCGCTCGTGGACGCGCGCGGCAGGTCGGTGCCGGTGGTGGACCTGCGCCAGGACCCCGACGAGGTCGGGGACGTGCTGCTGCCGGTGTACCGGCGTCACGTCGGCGTCGTCGTCGACCGCGTGCTCGCGGTGCTGGCCGCCGACGAGCTCCCGCTCGAGGACGAGCGCGTGCCGGAGAGCCTGCCCGGCTACGCCCGGGGCGTGCTGCGACCCGAGGGCGGCGAGCCGGTGCTGCTCGTGGAGCTGCCCTCGGCGGCCGAGCTCGAGTCCGACGCCGAGCGCCCCCCGCAGGAGCGGCTCGGGGCGGACGTGCTGGCGCTGGTGCGCCCGCCGGCCCCCTCCTGAGAAGGCGCGTCCCTCACCCGTCGCCCGCGCAGGCGAGCTCGAGCGGCACGTCGACTCGGTTCTCGCATCCTGCCGCGATGACCGTTGACCCTGTGACGTGTCAACGGGTATGCCGCCGCCTCGGCTTCCCCCGTCCGCTCGAAGGCGTCGCAGCGGGGAGCACGATCCAGGTCCATCACATGGTCAGCGTCAATGCCGGCGCGCCTTGGCCGGCATCGCCTGCGACGGCAGTCCTTCCCCAGGTCACCGGGATGGACATCAACACGGCCGTCGCCATGCTCACCGCCGACGGTTTGTCCGTGGATGCCACCACTGCCTCGCCCACAGGCTCGATGGTCGTGGCAACGCAGGTGCCTGGGGCGGCCGCGACCGTGACGCGTTCCTCGACCGCGACCCTGACGGTCGGAGATCCCCACAGCAATGCCTGCAAGACATCGTGACCGCGAGCGCGAACGGCTCATCTCACTCGCCTGCCGCATGCGACTCGGTGCAGGATCGAGACGTGCTACTCGTCTACGTGTTCGAGGTCGAAGACAGGGCCGCAGACGGCTGGGCCTCGCAGATCGCCGTCCTCGGCGACAGCGCGTCGACGGCCAACCGTGCGTTGCGCGATGCTGGCCTCCACAAGAGGCAGATTCAGAACCAGGGTCGAGCAGTGACCACTGCGCCGCTGCAGGACGAGCGGTTCGCCACGCTCGGCGAGGGACGGTTCATGCGCCGTCGGCTGAACGACTCGGGTTGGACTGCCTGGGCACTGGTACCCGCTGGAGAACCGCTCAACTGGCGGCTGGATCCCAACGCGCCTATCACCCGCTAACGGTTCTGCGCGCCCCGGAGCGGCACGCTATCGGCATTCCTGTTGCGTCTACGGCGGTTGGCAGGCGTCGCCGACCTTGCCTCCGCACATGGCGAGTGAAACGTTGGAGACGGTTGAACGCTCGTGGCCCAAGGCGTCGCGGTACTGAATGCGGAACGCCTGGGCGCTCGCGGGCAGGGTGGGCGCTGTTACCGTCACGTCCACCTCGACCCACTGCTCGGTTGTGCCTGCGGGCGGTGGGCCTGTCAGGCCAACGTTGGACCGAGACTGCGCACCGCACACATTGGAGACGACCCGTTGCTGCTGCTCAGCGGCAGTGACCCCCATCGCCGTCAAGTCTCCGAGGGCTTCGCCCTTGGGGCTAACTCCGGCAGGAATCGTGCGGACGGCGAAGGCAACCACTGTCATCCCGTTCTGCTCACCCACGGGTTCGACATTCGTGATGGTGACGGAGCCCGGGCTGTCGAGGCAGACAGGTATGTCGCCAACGCTGAGCTTGTCACCTGGGTGAAAGCCAGCCAAGCCTTCGCCGACATGTCCGGAGACGGGCGAGTACAGCGCTGGCGGCGCTGCCGCTTGGCTCGTCGTACAACCGACCAAGCCGCTCGACAGGACAACCGCCGCAACGGCCGCAGCGGAGCGATGCCCGACTCCCCCCATGCGGCACAGAATGGCACCTCTCTGTTGTCAAGAGGCCCGTGGCGCGCGAATCTGTGTGTGGGGCCCGGGTTGTGGCTTGATCGAAGAGTCGACCGTCGGGGCTGGGTCGGCCGCGCTGATCTTCGTAGTCGCCCCCATCTGCCCTC